>NZ_CAWUDN010000011.1:0-112264 GCF_963920915.1 Nostoc sp. PCC 9305 | reverse complement strand
GTTTTTGTGATCGCTCCTAATTATACTTTGTCGAGAGTGATAAAAGAGGGTTAAGTAGAATTAAGCGCAAGCGTTAGCACGGAAAACTCAACTGTGGTCATTTTTGTTGATGTCGATGACACTCTTGTTCGATCGGTTGGAACGAAACGAATTTCAATACCCAGTGTCATTGAAGTAGTTCGACAGTTAAAGGCGCAAGGAGCAGTACTATACTGCTGGAGCAGTGGAGGCAGTGATTATGCTCGTGCTTCAGCAAAAGAGTTTGGACTAGAGGATTGCTTCGTCGGTTATCTCCCAAAGCCAGAAGCAATGATTGACGATCAACCATTTCAGGCTTGGCGAAGCTTACGCCATGTGTATCCATTGCTAGCTAACAGTTTGCTCAGTGAGTAGGACTCTGGACGACTGTGATAGAGCGATCGCCTAGTTTGATAAGATGGTTGGCATAGTTGGAGCTTGAACGCAGCCGAACAACTGCGCTGCAATTGGTTCTCGCTATGTTCGTCGATTCGGCGATCGCCGGAATCGTCAACGCGGATTTGGAACCTCAGTTATGATTTAGACATGGAGTTTGAGTGGGATAAGTCAAAAGCAACAGCTAATCTAACAAAGCATGATGTCAGCTTTGAAGAAGCTAAGACCGTCTTTGATAATGTACTAGCAGTTATTTTTGATGATGAAGCTCACTCAGTGGGTGAGAAGCGAGAGATTATTATTGGGCACTCCCGAAACAATCGCTTGCTATTAATTTCTTTCACCGAACGTTCTAATACCATTCGCATTATCAGTGCCCGTTTAGCCACTCGAAGGGAGCGTGAAGATTATGAACAAAACGCCTTTTGAGGAGTCATACAATTCAGATGACGAGCTTCTAGCTGAGTACCACTTTGATTATAAAAAGGCGAAGCCCAACCGCTTCGCTGCGAAAAGTAGAAAGCAACTGCTAAAAGTTGTGGTTCTAGATGAAGATGTAGCTCAAGTTTTTACAACACCAGAATCGGTCAATAAGGTGCTAAGGGCACTAATTGAGTCAATGCCACAAGTCACAGATGGCGACACAGCCTAACATTATTTTGACTTTTAAATTTAAAAAATGTCCCGTTCTGGATACACTCTTCCCGTCTTTGCCTGCGCTGCTGCTGTTGCAGCTTTACACTGGTTACACGATCGAAAACCCCTAAGCATCGCCTCAGTAGATTTGATTGAACCCGCTCAAATCGCAGAAATCCCCATTGAACAGGTAGCCGGACTATCTGAGAATACAGCTTTAGCAATTACCCGCAGCGATCCCGGTGATAATCTCGATTTGACTAAAGATACACCGATTTGGGCATTGGTGGAATGGCGAGAACAGGGTGATGATGCTGTAATTATTAAAGGTGGCGAAGGGATTGGTAGGCAATTAAATGCTGATGACAAGCCGGCTATTTATGCTTACGCTCAAAGGCTGTTGCAAGAGAATTTGCAACGGATACTAGCACCGGGGGAAAAAATCACGCTGACGATTATTCTACCCGAAGGGCGATCGCTTGCTGTTAGAACTTCAAATTCTGCCTTTGGTGTGGTTGAAGGACTTTCTCTTTTAGGCACAACTGGCATTTCGCAACCCTTAAGTACACCCGATCAGCTTGCAGTTTTTCGGGCGGAATTACAAAATAAAGCCAGTCGTTTTGAGAGTTTAGTATTTTGTATCGGGGAGAATGGCCTAGATTTGGCGCGTAAACTAGGGATTAATCCCGATCAATTGGTCAAAACTGCTAACTGGCTCGGCCCAATGTTAGTAGAAGCTAATGTGCTGGGTGTAAAAGAAATCTTATTATTTGGCTATCACGGTAAGCTGATGAAGCTGGCTGGAGGGATTTTTCACACCCATCACTACTTGGCTGATGGACGGCGGGAAATTTTAGCAGCCCACTGTGCGATCGCAGGTTTAAAATTACTAGATATCCAAGCTGTATTTAACAGTGCAACTGCTGAAGCAGCACTAACACATCTAAAATCCCTAGATGCTGCAACTGGTAGTGATTGGGTAAATAAAGTTTACAGTGCGATCGCCGAAACTATCGATGTTCGTGCCCAAGAATACATCCAAAGCCATAGCGAAAGCGGCACAAAAGTAACAATCTGTGGCTCTATTCTCTTCGATCGCGATCGCAAAATTATCGTGAAGAGTAAAACTGCTGGTCTGTTGATGGGAAAATTATGTTAATTTATTATGAATAATCGTAAACAATCCAAAAAAATAATCCTTTAAGTAACCACTCTAGGGTAGATTTATCGTTTTAATACCATCTCCAACTCCGGGGTTTGACAAAGGCACGTAAACTAGCGTTTGTCAAGGCTTTCTATACCATTATCAGCCTATCCAGGCTGGATAATAGCATCACCATAGACCACAAAGCATCTATTTATCCTTAACAGATATAACACTTCCGTCATGAATACAGCGGTGACTCTACCAACAGAACAAGCGCCCCAAACATTAGAAACTTTTGGGCGGCTCGATCGCCAATTGATTGTAATTCTGGATTTTGGCTCTCAATATTCTGAGCTGATTGCCCGTCGCATCCGCGAAACTCAAGTATACTCCGAAGTTTTATCCTATCGCACTACTTCTGAACATTTGCGCCAACTCAATCCCAAGGGAATCATCCTCTCAGGTGGCCCAAGTTCAGTTTATGGTGATAACGCTCCCCATTGTGACCCAGAAATCTGGAATTTGGGAATACCCATTTTGGGTGTTTGCTATGGGATGCAGCTGATGGTAAACCAACTCGGCGGTGAGGTAGCAAAGGCCGATCGAGGTGAATACGGCAAAGCCTCATTATATATTGACGATCCCACAGATTTGCTTACTAATGTTGAAGATGGCACTACCATGTGGATGAGTCATGGAGACTCAGTAACTCAAATGCCATCGGGGTTTGAATTGCTAGCACATACAGAAAATACTCCTTGTGCTGCTATTGCTGACCACGAAAGGAAACTTTACGGCGTTCAGTTCCATCCAGAGGTGGTACATTCTGTTGGTGGTATAGCATTAATCCGCAATTTTGTCTACCATATCTGCGATTGCGAACCCACTTGGACAACAGCAGCTTTTGTCGAAGAAGCAATTCGAGAAATTCGCGCCAGAGTTGGTGAAAAGCGGGTGCTGTTGGCGCTGTCTGGTGGAGTGGATTCTTCTACCCTGGCTTTCTTGCTGTATAAAGCGATTGGCGAGCAACTGACTTGTGTGTTTATCGATCAAGGCTTTATGCGAAAATATGAGCCAGAGCGATTGGTAAAGCTGTTTCAAGAACAGTTTCACATTCCTGTTGAATATGTTAACGCCCGCGATCGCTTTTTGGCTAAAGTTGCTGGAATCACCGATCCTGAAGAAAAACGCCGCCGCATCGGACACGAATTTATCAGTGTATTTGAGGAAACATCCAAGCGCCTCGGCCACTTTGACTATCTAGCTCAAGGAACTCTTTATCCAGATGTGATCGAATCTGCTGACACCAATGTAGATCCCCAAAGTGGTGAGCGGGTAGCGGTGAAAATTAAGAGTCATCACAATGTTGGCGGTTTGCCCAAAGACCTAAGATTTAAATTGGTCGAACCACTACGGAAACTATTTAAAGATGAAGTCCGCAAACTTGGACGTTCCATTGGTTTACCAGAAGAAATTGTTCAACGGCAACCTTTTCCTGGTCCTGGTTTAGCAATTCGGATTCTGGGGGAAGTTACATCTGAGCGGTTAAATATTTTGCGCGATGCTGATTTGATTGTGCGGCAAGAAATTAACCAACGCGGTATGTATCATGATTTCTGGCAAGCATTTGCTGTATTGCTGCCAATTCGTAGTGTTGGCGTTATGGGAGATCAACGTACTTACGCTTACCCCATTGTTTTGCGCATTGTTACTAGTGAAGATGGCATGACTGCTGATTGGGCGAGAGTGCCTTATGATGTCCTGGAAGTGATTTCGACTCGAATTGTGAATGAGGTAAAAGGGGTGAATCGGGTAGTTTATGACATCACCTCTAAGCCACCTGGAACCATTGAATGGGAGTAATCAAGTTTTGAGTTGACTTAACTAAAAGCTCATTACTTTTTGCTATGCTTCAGATTACTTCCAGGAGTTTAGATTCACATACAGCAGTTTGCAAGTTAATAGTCAAGCATACAGCAGTTTGCAACTAAATGAGGTACAGAACCAAGAATTCACAAACCAAATTATTCTTCTGCTTCCTGCCTCCTGCCTCCTGCCTTCTGCCTCCTGCCTCCTGCCTCAAAACCAGTGACTTTGTACCTCATGCAAAAGAAAACTGCTGTATCACTTCTGACTCCTAATTACTGACGCATCTAGAGCGTCTTCGGCTCCGTTTCAATAAGCTTGAGTTAAAAGTTATTAGTGTAGATAATTGGTCTTTCACGACGCGATAAATCGTGTCTCTACATCTAAGTTTTGAGCTTATCTGAACTGTATTGATTTAAAAATGACAATGCCGACCTGACTCGTTTTAAGACTCGGCATTGTCTATTTTTTTTGGCTTTTTTCAAGCTTCATCAAAATCCAAACCTGTTAGTAATAAAGCAGTCAGTAGCTAGTAAAATTATTTTTTAACTTAAACTATTTGTTAAAGTTAATTTTTTAATGTAAAGGAATTTCAACACTAACATAATTTTATCCAGTCGATAATTATAAATGCCAGTGAATAATTAAGCATCAATTGGATGGTGACAAGACAAATTGAGTTATTTTCTAGGAAAATCGGCGCGATCGCAGTAAAATTACCAATGGTATGGTGATAAAGATAAAAAATAAGCAGCTCATTGGAAATACATTTCATTCGATCAACATTAATGGAGATGTTATGGAACCTGCTCTTCCCCTTGCTGGCTTAAACATCCTCGTAGTTGATGATGATGATGATAGCCGCTTTTACATTACTACTGTGTTGGAAGCTGATGGAGCCACCATTATGGCAGTTGCATCGGCAGCGGTAGCATTGAAAGTATTACCTGAGTTGCAACCAGATGTCTTGATTTGTGATATTGCTATGCCTGATGAAGATGGCTACACCCTTATCCGCAAGATCCGGGCACTGAAGCCCGATCTTTATGGAAAACTTCCGGCGATCGCTTTAACTGCTTATGGTGATAGCGAGTATCGTAGTCGTGCTTTGGAAGCGGGTTTTCAGACTCATGTACCTAAACCAGTCGATCCCGGAGAACTAGTTACGATCGTCGCAGAATTGGTTGCTTCTTATAAGAGTTAATACAAAGATGCAGTTATTTGTCGGTCGTTATTTGTTATTTTCCCTATCATATTTTTTAATCGAAGAAATTAAGGTTATAGAATATCACTTTTAGTAAGCTATTGGCTTGGGAAAAAAATGTTGGTAATAACACAATATACTTAATTTCAGGCTTGATCCCCCCTAACTCTCCTTTTTAATGAGGGAATTAAAGCAAGCCTTTTTAAGGGGAACCAGCATAGAATAGGGCATGATTTAGAATTTCTGAGACTACTTTGCTCCAGCTTCAAAGCTAATTTGCTCAGACTTATACGCTGGTGGCTCGACGTGAATTAAAATTCTCACGGGACGAAATCGTTCTTCTAATCGGCTTTCTACTTCTTCAGTTATGTGGTGGGCGGTTTCTACGTCTGATGCATCCACTATTAAATGCATTTCAATAAATACTTGACGACCAAGAACACCACGAGAAGCGATCGCATGACAGTTAATTACACCTGGAACAGAAGTAGCGATCGCATGTATTGCTTCTGGTGCGATCGCCATTCGATCCACAAGCCAAGGCAAATTCTCTTTTAAAACTGACCAGCCACTCCAAAATACCAACAAGGCGACAGGAAAAGCTAACACCAAATCCATCCATTGATAACCTAGCCAAACTCCTATCAAGCCACCAATTACAGAGATTGTCACCCAAATATCGCTCATGGTATGTGTCGCATCAGCGATGAGAATTGAGCTACCTACCCGCTTACCTACAGCACGTTCATAAAACGCCACAAAAATATTCACACCCAGCACAATTAGTAATAACCACAATTCCGGTGGCGATATTTTTATCGGTTCACCACCACCTTTGAGAATTCGTTCGATTGCTCCTTGCAGAATTTCAAAACAGGCTATTCCTAAAAACGAGGCAATTCCTAGAGCGCCTATTGCTTCAAACTTGCTGTGTCCGTAGGGATGTTCGCGATCGGGTTGTGGAGAAGAAAATTTACTCGCAACTAATCCTAAAACGTTGTTTGCGCTATCTGTCACACTATGCAAGGCATCAGCTAATAAACTCAAAGAACCTGTCCAATAGCCCACAACTGCTTTCAATCCCATTACAAACAGGTTGAGCAATAGGGTAATAATTAAAACCTTTCTTACTTCGGCGCGGTTATCGTAAATCATAGATAATTTATCACATCAAGTTCTATGACTTCTAATGTAGACCTCAAAATAGAAATAAACACAAATGAAGTGTATCAAAGTCTTACACAGTAAGAGCTAAGTCTCTCTATAGTCTCTATTTTTTAGATCGATTTGTTGAGATTCTTTTTAACTAACAACAGCTACAAGTTGGATAGGCATTAGTAATGGCTTTATAAATAACCGCGTATATTTAGCATTAATTTCAGTAATATTTTAATTAAATTTGTTATTAATACATCAACTCAGATCGTATCGAATTGTATTCAAAGATATTATGACGACCATCAGTGGTCTGTATTTACTCTAAATAACCGATCGGCTTAATGAGTGTTATTTACTGCCTGATAAGGATAAGTAAGCTCATGGTTTGTTCTGAAAATTGTCAAAATTTGAGGAGCGAAATCTGACAGTTTCCACCTCAGATGTCTATGTGATACCAAATAGGTCTTATCCTACTCAGGCCATGCTTGCAACGCTGTCTCCACAACCCGCAGGAGTTCTGTTCGGGTAGCTCCGGTTGCCGCCAGAACTGATATTCCACAATTGACCGTCACAACAAAGCTAGCGAGAGCAGCTGGATCTGAATCGGCTGGCAAGTCCCCTTCCGAAATCGCTTGCTCGAAACGCTTATGCAGAGAAGCTTCACTCGATTTTCGGCGTGCGGACAATTCCTGCCGGATCGGATCGCCTGGATCTCCGCATGAAAGCATGCCATGAACCCAGAGACATCCCGGTGGATTGTGCGGATCGGTTCCCAAGTCAACGACCCCGTACATCATCCTTTCGGCGACCTGGCGCGCAGTTGGCTCTTTGAGAGCTTCACGAAGATAGGCTGATGGCCCGTCGGCATAACGCTCCAGCACTTTCCGGAAGAGAGATTCTTTGTTCCCAAAGGCTGCGTAAAGGCTAGGACGATTAATGCCCATAGCCTCAGTCAGATCCGAGAGGGATGTGCCTAGATAGCCCTTGCGCCAGAACACATACATTGCACGATTGAGCGCGTCATCGGTATCGAACTCGCGGGGTCGGCCTATGGCCGCAGTGGTTTTTTCCTGTTTCATACTCATCAGTATAATAATTTCTTGACAGGCTTACCCCCATGCTTTATATCTATACCAGACGATACAAAACTTTAACGACAAAAGAATACTATGAGCAACAAAAAACTTACAGGTAAGGTGGCATTGGTAACAGGTGGCTCACGCGGTTTGGGGGCAGCGATCGCTAAACGTCTTGCACAGGATGGCGCAACTGTTGCCCTCACCTACACTAGTTCGCCGCAAAAAGCCGATGAGGTGGTGCTTGCGATCGAAACAGCAGGTGGGCAAGCTTTGGCTATCCGCGCCGACAGTGCCAATGCTGAAGCGGTGAAAAATGCTGTCACCGAGACTGTAAAAGCTTTTGGCCGTCTCGATATCCTCGTGAACAATGCGGGGATCGCCACCTTGGCCACTATCGACGAGTTCTCATTAGATGATTTTGACCGAATCATCGCGGTTAACATTAAGGGCGTGTTTGTGGCAACTCAAGAGGCTGTCCGCCATATCGGTGAGGGCGGACGGATCATTATGATTGGCAGCGTCAACAGTGATATCATGCCATTTGCGGGTGGTTCCGTTTACGCTTTGACCAAGGGTGCGATCGCTAGTTTTACGCGCGGTCTGGCCCGCGATCTCGGCCCTCGTGGCATCACAGTAAATAATATCCAACCCGGCCCTGTGAATACTGACATGAACCCAGCGGAGGGTTCCTTTGCCGACACGATGAGAAGTATGATTGCCCTCCAGCGCTATGGTCGGAGTGAAGAAGTCGCCGATATGGTTTCCTATCTTGCCAGTGCGGAAGCTGGCTTCGTCACTGGTGCAAGTCTGAAAATTGATGGCGGCTTCGCAGCCTGATTCGGCGGTAACAGAACGACCAGGTAATACTGTAATTGCAAATTGATGAGAACTTGCTACGTAGTAAGCACTTTAGTGCTTAACACAAGGACTAAAGTCCTTACTACAAACTTATTTACCCAGGAAAAATACTTGTCTTGACAGACTAACGAATTACGCCAAGCTGTACTGGGAACTATCAGAGTGGGATTCAGACCCCTTCTTCCGGTAATATAAGTACTTATCAAGAAGTTTTAATAAAAAAAATATGTCTTCAATTCCTCTAACATTGAACTTAATTGAAGGTTCAGTTTCCTTCAGTTTTTCACCCCAAGCAGCACGAGAATTAAAGGCAGCGACAGATCAACTGATGGAACGCCTAAAAGCGATCGCCGCTAAACCCACTCCTGGCGGTGGTAGAGTCACTCCCCAGCCTCCCTTGGAATATCGTTATACGGGTGAAGTATTTTTAGAAGTTTTTTGTAATCCTAATATCTGGCCAACGCCTTTCGCAGCCAAAGTTTTGCTGACTGTCCGCAATGTCAACATTCGCTTGACTACTGAAGCTGAACTTACTCGCATCATTGAAGACATTAATCAATATTTAGAGCAAGTAGGATAATAGTTCATCCGATTTTTCTGGGCTTTGCAAGATTTTTTCAGAAAAAATAGTATAAAAATTTTGGATTTTGCGAAAGTTGAGCCAGTTGCTTGCGGAGGTTCCCTGTATTGTCGCAACTGGTGACGGTTAGCCCGACTTAGCAAACTTTTCAAGGCTGATTTTAGCTTTTAACAGCAAGCAGACAATCACTTCCCTCAAGTAAGGGATGCAATAAATTGCGGGTCAAATGTGAAGTTCCTACACTTCTATTGGATCGATGTAGGAACTTCGCAGAATCTATATACTAAACTCAAGCCGTGACACCAGATGTACAGAACAAATGGTTTTGATGCCTTCTTTAACTTGAAAAGTTGTATAAGTTCAGACTCAAATGCTTCTGTATTAATCAAAAACGCAAGATTCTGTATAGGGCAATGCTCATTCAAAACTAGAGATTATCCCTCAGATTGAGCGTTGAATCTTTGATGGTGACATCCACACATCAAAAACAAACTCCCAATCCCAAACCGGAAATTAAACATTGATTAGTCGTTGTCCCACTGTTCGCGACCAATTAGGTCGCCAATGCGATCGCGTAACAAAAAGTCACATTTCTCTAATTCACATTCAACGCAAACCCACTCTCTCGCTGGAATGTATTGGCAGAGGCTATATATTGGCTGTTGTCGGCTAACCATTCCCTTTTGCACCAGTCGGCGTGCTTCGTCTTGAATCACATCTAGAGAGTAGTAATTGATAGAAGGCACCGTATTCACACTCATGTTTTTTACTCACAAATTAACACTTACGATAGTGTTCCCGTTAATAATTAGGAACAAACATTACAGAAATTAGACTTGTGGCTAGGATTTTGTAGTTTGCTATACGGAACTATTTTTATTTTGACGCTACATCTCCTGAAATTATCTCAAGAAATGTTAAGAAAGTCAACGAATCCTGACATTTCTCGATAATCCGCTTTACAAAAAAAATTCCAAGTAGTTAACTTAACCTGCTTATGTAGCTGTATGACTTTGATGCCACAAGTCTGAAAGTCTTGCCATTACTGTATTTAGGCAAGATTTAGTGGGTGGGAAGGGTTTATATCGCGATCGCTTACATATCAAATAATCACCTTAAAAGCTGGATCTATAACTGCGGGTATTCATCTAAGGTAAACAACACAATAATATTTGTCAGTTACCGGGGTATAAACTGTTGCAAAACATAACGGACAAAGTATACTACGAAGGCTTAAACCATAGCATCTGTTAACAATTTCTTAAGTAAGCCTGTAATTTCTTAGTTAATTTCAGCACTAACACCATCAAATTTTCTTTTGCAAAACATCTGTAAAAGGGTCGAGTAATACTCTAATTCGTAATCAGGACACACATAAACAGGAGTCAGAATTTCAGAATTAGTGAATATTCCACCCATAAAGGAATGGAGTTCTAGCAAGAAAGAATGTTTAAACCTTGTTTTGCCTAGAAGAAAATAAGTGTCTTGCTGAATTGGGTTATGTTCACATTAAAACAGACGCGATCTAGTCACGTCTGTAAACTGTTTGGCGGATTTGCTGAGATTAATTGTTCTGAAGTTACATTGTTGTTTTAGTTACTTATTCGGAGAATTCTTCATCATTTTGAACAGTGCTGTCTTCTGCTGCTACTAGATTTTCTGGCGGGCGATCGTGGTTAAGTTGGTTTAGTAGTGCTAATACTTTATTACCGCGTTCTATAGACCGATCTTCGAGAAATATTACCTCTGGTGTACGACGTAGCCGTACCCGCGCCCCCAGTTCGCTGCGGACGTAACCTGTGGCCGACTTTAAGCCTGCCATTGTTTCTACCTTAGCTTCATCTGTTCCATAGATGCTGACGTAGATTTTGGCGTGTTGCAGATCGCCGGAAACATCAACATCAGTCACACTGACCATTCCAGTACCCACACGGTCATCCTTAATTCCGTTAAGCAGCATTTGGCTAACTTCCCGTTTGATCAGTTCAGCAACGCGGGAAACCCGACGATTTGTAGCCATAAAAATTTCGCCTCATCACAGAGGTTGTACGACAAAAATAGATGCAGGGTAGACGGGGTACTTAGCGGGAGCAACGCCAAAAGTAACCGTCTGTGGGGCATAGCCCCGATATAACGCTAGTCTAGATTGGACTCAAGCCCAGCATTGCCCGTAGGGTGAAAGTAAGAAAGACTAAGCTGCTCACAAATAACCCCAAGATAGCGATCGAGGTGATAGGGCGTTTCAACAATGGCATTAATGGCGCAAAGGTGTTCAGAAACAAGCCTAAGACGATCGTAATTAAGTATCGGGGGTAGCGAAAGACGTTATCCCAAAATCCGTCAAACATCTGAATGTAAACTGCCTTGTTATATACTTACGTTTGTTTTGATATGCTTTATCTACTCAATTGTAATATATGCGGCTGGAAAATTAGTCAGTTAATCTAAAATTTGGCTAGTCGGTTATATTGGCTTTATTTAGTCATAATTATTTTCAGTTAAATTGTAAGTAAATGGTAATTCAAGTCTCGAAGGAAACTAGCCCGCGTCCATTTTTGAAGTGGGCGGGGGGTAAAAGTCGGTTAATACAGCAATATATTCCTTATTTTCCCAAGAGTTATAAAAATTACTATGAGCCATTTTTAGGTGGTGGTGCTGTTTTTTTCTATCTCCAACCAAGTGCAGCCATTTTAACTGATATTAATGCCGAATTAATTAACACTTATTGTTGTGTTAGAGATCGGGTTGAGGATTTAATTTCTCTATTAAAAGAGCATAAAAGCCGACATGATAAAGATTATTACTATAGTGTCAGAAACGATTATAGTGGTACTGATATAGAAAAAGCGGCTCGTCTAATTTATCTTAATAAGACTTGTTTTAATGGTCTTTATCGAGTCAACTCACAGGGAAAATTCAATGTGCCATTAGGCAGATATGACAATCCCAATATTTGTCATGAAAATTTGCTGAGAGTAGCCTCCGAAGCACTTTCCTATGCAGAAATTAAACAAGCAGATTTTACAGAAGTCCTAAATCATGCGACTAGCAGTGATGACTTTGTATTTTTTGATCCGCCCTACCATCCTATCAGTGATACTAGCTATTTCACTGCTTATAGTCAAAATTGTTTTAGTCAAAAAGACCAAGAACTTTTAAGAGATACTTGTGCAGAGTTAGCAAGTCGTGGTGTCAAAGTTATGGTATGCAATTCTGATAGTGAATTTATTAGACAAATTTATACTGATATCAATTTTGGAACCTACGAAATTAAAGCAGCGCGTTCAATTAACTCAAACATAAAAAATAGAGGCGTTATTAACGAACTATTAATTACATCTTTGTTTTAAAGATTTTTATTTGCCCAAGCAATGAATCTATCTAAGCTATAAACTGCTAATAAATTATGGTTATCATTAACTCTTGCTTTCAGCCATTTGCTTGCGCCTTCTCGCATACCTTCACCGCCTAAAATTACGATAGTTGGTGCTGGATAATAGTGCTGAATATTCATGTTCAAGTAAGGAAACTTTTCATCAACTGAGCCAGGGCTTTCTTGCCATTTGCACTCAAAAATTAAACCAGATGGCATCGCAGATGAGCCGACAACATAAAAATCAACCTTCAGATAGGTCTGATAAATTCCAGTTCCAATATAAACTTCTTTGCCATAACGTTTTGGCAATAAAGTAGCATTTAGTATAAATTCTTTTTGCACATAGTTCCCTACTTGGAAATAATGATGCCCATACAAGATTGCTTCTACATTTGCTTCTAAAATATTCCCAGACTTATTTGCCCGTCCGCCTTGAGTCAGAGCCATCTTCAATCCCTCTGCCAAAAGTCCCACTTATTATAGGATTTCACAGAAGCAGTAAAAAAGGTTCAGTTGCTTAATATGAATTTTTGATTTTGACTAAATAAGGTTTGATTAATGGATAAAAAATCCGAACTTGTTGGTATTTTTGTACTAAACAAATACAAATGTATTAATAATTTTGAGTAAGGGCGAGTTAGTAATTTAGATAATAGTTATTTGCATAAGGGGGTGGGGAATTGAGAGGGGAAATTTAAACGCAAAGGGCGCGGAGGGAAGCGCAGAGGCACGCAGAGAATTCGCTACGAATTTATGAAATGTTGCACTTAGTATAAGGTAATTCGCGCTTTTCGTGCCGATGATAAGGTTTGATAATGTCATTTGACCTTAGCTTCAACCTGTCTGAGCTTCAGTATGACCGTTGCGGATAGACCATGCTATTTCTAAAAGTTGAGTCCAGCGCTTTTGCAGCTGTTTGGGGGTGCATTTGATGGTCTTGGCGATCGCAACGTCGTTTTCCCGTGCAGTTTTTAACTGTAATATTTGCTGTTGCTGTTCTGTGAGTTGATTTACAAAGATTTCCCACTGCTGGGAAGATAAACCCAATTTTTGCTCTAAACCTGCACCTAACCATTGATGTACTAATTGCCAATGGTGTTGCTTGGCAAACTTTTCGACGTGGTATTTAAAGCGCTGTTGGAGATAGTCGCGCTGACGGCTAGTTAAACCGAGAATTTGGTCAATTTCTGGGGCTGAAAGGTCTTGAAGTTTCAAGCTGAGGTAGTTCATACAATCAGATTGACCTTGAGACTCCAGGTATTTCATCAATTCAGTGATGACGCGATCGCGTTCTGATTCTTCAGATGGATCGAAATTAGTTTGGGCAATCATTTGCGATCGCAGCTGTTGCACCGCCGAGTTACGCTGGTAAGATTCTGCTTCTTCACCCTTAGCAGACTCTACCGCCATTTCAATATCCACGGTCGTTTCTTGGGGCTGACGACGAGCAAAACCTTGGGCCCGCAAGATAATCAATTGCTGATTTGCACCACCAGGTAAATTGATCCGGCGTTTGGCATACTGCTCTGTAAAAGCCATGTATTCAGCTAATTGCAGCTGAGTACGCGGCGTGTGATTCTCTGGTAATTCGTTTTCTCTACGGAAAGCTTTAATCGCTTCGATATAAAATGCTTGTAAAAAATCTTCAATCAGGCTGTAACGAGCATCAAAGCCCAACTCCGAACCAGACATAGTTACATGGCGGTAAACCATAGCACCCAAATTGCTATGTAATTCCACCCGCCCTTGTTTGGAACCTAGTTGGTAGTAACGTAAGCATTTTTGCATCCGATGCCTTCCCAAAGTCATCTGCCAGGATTTGATTTCCCCAGATGTTTGAATGCGGGAGCTTTTATCGCAAATGCGTTCTACTTCTACGGCTATGCGCTTTGCTAAAGCTTCTACACACTTGGGTGCTGCTTTCACTTGCGCTTGCATTTCCTCAGACAGCAATTGAATCAAGCGATCGCTGCTGCTATTTGAAAATTCTTCTGTCGAAACGTGGTTCTCAAAAATTGGTGTAGAGTTTGGTAGATTGACGACGTTAGCTTTCATAACTTTTCCAGTAGTATTGCACCGTAATTACAACGCAGACACAGCAATCAAGGCTGTCCAAGGTTTGTGAATCTTTAGGCATTCATCCATCAAGACTTGCCGTATATAATGCTCACATCTAAAGCTCATATATCAAAACTATAGGAAATACGAAAGAGTTACAGTTATGGCAATGTGTCGGTTTTCTTCACAAGCCACCATCTCAACGCTGGCACACGAGTACCCGCCATTTTCTTAAAGTTGTCAAATACCTTACTGTGCCAAGTTTTGCCACCATCCTCTTATATCCACTGTTTCACCGAACAGCTCATCCTAGACATCGCTTTTAAATATGACAATTTTAAAACTGGAGTTGTTTTTATCGCAATTTCCGAAACGGAGAGGTGCGCCTGTGAAGTGGGATTTTTATACCCATGCTGCTGCTGTTTCCCAACCTAAACCCCTCCGTATAATTGCTGCTTCGTCTCCGGTCATATCCAAGATGGTGGATACTTCAAATGTAGGTTCCTCGCCAGTATCTACAATTATGTCTACCAACTTGTCCAAACGATCGAATAGCTCTACCCGCGACTGAATCGTTTCAGGATCTATCCGAATCATGCCATTATCTGCTTCATCTGGTGGCAGATGTGCTGAAGTTGAAATAATCGGATTACCTAATGCTGCCAGCAACTCCAAACATACAGTATGGTTTGGTACTCTAATTCCAGTTGTTTTCCGCTTGGGGCTTTGCACCAATCGCGGTACTAACTTCGTAGCTGGGAGCAAAAACGTGTATGGCCCTGGAATCAGTCGTTTCATAATCCGATAGGCTGTGTCACTTACGAAGGCATAAGTTGCCACATTTGAAAGTGAGGGACATAAAAATGTCAATGGTTTATCGTTTGCTAGCTGTTTAATTTGCCGCACTCGTTCTACCGCCGACTTAGCATTCAAATCACAACCGATGGCATAGACTGTATCAGTAGGGTAAAGCATGACTGCGCCACTAGAGAGTGCCGACTTTATTTCCTCTATTCGGCGAATTTGAGGATTATCCGGATGAACTGGGAAAATTTTTGCCATAACTCGGTGAGTGGGGATTGGGGAGCAGGGGAAGAAGAACTATTAATTATTGATCAATTCTCAATGCCCCATGACTAATGACTAATGACTAATGACAAATGACAAATGACTAATAACTAATGACAAATTTATTATGAATAAAATCGCTTATCTTCAATGTCCGACAGGAATTTCTGGTGATATGTGCCTGGGTGCTTTGGTAAGTTTGGGTGTTCCTGTGGAGTATTTAATTGAAAAACTTAATGGGTTGGGTATTGAACAGGAATATCAGTTAAGGGCAGAATTTGTCCAACGGAATGGTCAACAGGCAACTAAAGTCCATGTGGATTTAGTACACGATCGCCATCACCACCATCACCACGATGGCGAACACAGTCACCATCACACACGCCACTTGCCAGAAATAGAGCAGATGATTCTCAAAGCGGGTTTGCCATCACGGGCAGAAGCTTGGAGTTTGGCGGTATTCCGACAGCTAGCGGTGGCAGAAGGAGCGGTGCATGGTATTGCACCTGAAAAAGTTCATTTTCATGAGGTGGGTGCTATAGATGCGATCGTAGATATTGTGGGTACTTGCCTGGGGTTGGATTGGTTGGGGATTGAGAGCAACCAGGAAGGATTGCCCCTACTTTACTGCTCGGCGTTTCCGACTGGTGGCGGCACTGTTCGGGCTGCACATGGTCAGATGGCAGTACCAGTCCCAGCGGTATTAAAGTTGTGGGAAATGCGGGGTTGTCCAGTTTATAGCAATGGCATTGACAAAGAATTAGTAACACCAACAGGAGCCGCGATCGCCACTACTTTGGCAAGAGATTTTGGTTCACCACCTGCGATCGCCATCAAGCAGATAGGATTGGGAGCAGGAACCATAAATTTACCCATTCCCAATATTTTACGCCTCTGGTTGGGTGAAAGCGCAAGTTTGCAGTCAAATTTCAGTGATTCTGAAGAAACTAGCTCAAATTTGGAAACCATCTCGGTATTAGAAACCCAAATTGATGATTTGAATCCACAAGCTATTGGCTATACGTTTGAGGCGTTGTTTGCGGCAGGTGCGCTGGATGTTTTTACCCAAGCGATCGGTATGAAAAAGTCGCGTCCGGGGATTTTGCTGACTGTGATTTGTCATCCAGAAAATTTACTCAGTTGTGAAGCCGTTATCTTCCGCGAAACTACAACTTTAGGCATTCGGCGCACAACTCAGCAACGCGCCATTTTACAACGGGAAATTCAACAAGTGGAAACGGAATATGGCAAAGTGCGCGTCAAGGTAGCATGGAAAGGACAATCAACAGAAAAAGTTATTGCAAATGTGCAGCCAGAATATGAAGATTGTGCAGACTTAGCCCGAAAACATAATATTCCCTGGCGCGAAATTCAGCGGTTGGCGCTACAGCGTTGGTATTTAGTCAATCCCTGATCCCAATTCCTCGTTCCCAGTCGGAGACTGGGAATGCCATCCAAAAGGCTCCGCCTTCCCTCACACATCAATCAACTCTATCTGTAATAAACCTATTTGCCCCATGTAACTGCGGCAACTAGAATACCTCCAATGCGCGGGATCATCCACATAACCACGCCTAACTGGATTGTTGTGAATATAATCTAACTTTTGTCTAAACATCTCCTCATCTAGAATCAAGTGCGGATGAAAACCTTCTTGCCAAAGCTGATATTGTTGTTTTGTCTTATGTTTTAATTTATAAAGATCAAGCTGGTTGAGTATGTAGTTAGAATTATTTTTCTCAAGTAAGTCAATAATACAGCGAGCCGTGAACGATTTAAAATTTCCTATTTCTTTAGATAAACTGGCGGCAGAGGCAATTAGATGGAGATGATTTTCCATAATCACGTAACCATACAAGGTTAAGCGCTGCTGACGTTGCAGAAAATTGAGGGAATCTAAAATAATTTGTGTAAATTCAATTTTGCCGAATAGTGGTATCCAATTTATAACTGTGCAGGTGAGGAAGTGCGGCTGGGTTCCTAGTACGTGGTAGCGGCTGCGTCCCATGATGTTATTTGAATTAGAGGCGGAGCCTCTAAGATGGCATTCCCAGTCGGAGACTGGGAACGAGGAATTTGACTAAGTTAGAGCTTTCATCAAATATTGTGTCAATGTAAACGCATCTACACCTAATTCGGTACGCTCTTGGGCTGCTAATATACCTGCTTGCGAATGCCACCATGCAGCAGTTGCCACAATATCTTCTACGGGAATCTGTTTAGTTGCTGCTTGCGCTAACAATCCACCCAGTAGCCCAGTTAACACGTCGCCACTACCACCACGCGCCAAGGCGGGTGTGCTTTCAGGAACAATCCAAACAGCACATTGAGGGTTTGCGATCGCAGTTCTTGCCCCTTTCAACAACACTATCGCCTCACTTTGGGCGGCAGCTTCTTGTACTGCTTTCACTTTGTCATGTTTGGCATCGGCGACATCAGGAAACAATCGTTCAAATTCGCCAGTGTGGGGTGTGAGTACGGTTACTGCTTGGCGTTTTTTTAATGTGGCGATCGCTCCCATTTGTGCCAAGATATTTAAACCATCGGCATCGAGAAGCAAAGGGCGATTGCTGTCGATCGCTTCTTGCACAATAGGCGTAGCATCTCGTGTTAAACCGGGGCCACAAGCGATCGCATTAAAGGAACTTAGATCGGTGTTTTCTGGTAGTTGTAGGTGGGCGATGGCTCCACTTTCCGTCTCTGGGCAACCGACAATTAGCGCTTCTGGTAAGTGTGACACCAAAAGAGATTTCAAGGATTCGGGTACGGCAATCGAAAGCATCCCGACACCACTAGCCCTAGCACCCAAACCAGTTAAAATTGCCCCACCTGCATAGCGCCGCGAACCGCAAATCAGCAGTAAATGTCCTTCCTTATATTTGTGAGTAACTGCTGGACGGGGTAAAGGTAAAGTAGCAAGTGCTTTTGCTCGTGTAATAAGTTTAATTTTAGGTGTATCTTTGAGAACAGCTTCCACATCAGCTAAAGGAATATCAAAATCGATTAACTCAGCTTTACCAAGATATTCCAACGCTCGATCTTGGAAGAAAGCGAGTTTCCATAAACCTAAGCAAAATGTGTGAGTGGCGCGAATGGCAGTTCCTAATACTTCGCCTGTGTCGGTGTGTAAACCTGAAGGTAAATCGATACTATAAATCGGTATAGATAATTCATTTAGCTGATTAATTGCAGAGGCAATGGGATCGATCGGGTTTCTTTCTAAACCAAATCCAAACAAGCCATCAATCAACAAATCAGAATTTGGCAGTTGCTCAATTGTTTGATAAATTGGAATGCCCAAACTCTGGGCATATTGCAAGTGCAGCGAAGTTAATTCTTTAAGCTTAGAAAAAGGAGAATAAATCCAAACCTCATACCCGCGAAAGTATAATTCACGGGCTACGACTAAAGCGTCGCCACCATTATGACCGGGGCCGACAAGAATTCCCACACGAGACCCCCTTAACAAAGGGGTGTTTGAAAAAATCTCTGGAATGCGACGAGCAATTAATCCCGCCACCTTTTCCATCAAAGCAACTACAGGCATTCCCACTGCAAAGATCCGCTTTTCAATATCGCGCATCTGCCCAGCAGTCACTACCACTTGCGAAATTTGTTCTTGCCTATCTTGCATCAGTCCTGAGTGGTGAGTTATGAGTTTCAGGGTAACTGAAAGTTTAGCAAAATTGACTCATATTCCACTCAAAAAAGTTACAAACCGATTTCCACGTCTTCAAGGATGCCGAGTGCGTCAGGGACGAGGACAGCTGCGGAGTAGTAAGCGGTGACGAGGTAGGAGATAATGGCCTTTTCGCTGATGCCCATGAATCGGACGGACAAACTGGGTTGATATTCGTCCGGGATACCAGTTTGATGTAAGCCAATCACGCCCTGATCTTTCTCACCAGTGCGGAGTACAAGGATAGAACTGGTCTGGTTCTTAGTAATCGGAATCTTGTTACAGGGAAAAATCGGTACATTGCGCCACGTGATTATTTTGCTCCCATCCATGTCGATGGTGTCTGGATAGATGCCTCGACGGTTGCACTGGCGACCAAAGGCTGCAATAGTGCGGGGATGAGCCAAGAAGAACCTCGACTTCCGCCGACGGGTGACTAATTCATCAAGGTCATCGGGAGTGGGGGGGCCACTGCGGGTGTAGATGCGCTGTTTGAGATCGGCGTTGTGCAACAATCCAAATTCGCGGTTGTTGATCAACTCGTATTCTTGACGTTCCCGCAATGCCTCAATCGTCAGCCGCAATTGTTCTTCCGTCTGGTTGTATGGTTGATTGTACAGATCCGCAACGCGAGTATTCACTCGCAACATAGTCTGAGCAATGCTTAACTGATATTCGCGGGGTGAAAGTTCGTAGTCAACAAATGTTCCCGGTAATGTCGTCTCAGTGCTATGACTGGTTGACAACGCGATCGCAGCTTCTCCATACTTGTTTTGTGGAAGTTCTGCACGAGTCCTAAATTGCTCAAGTTGAGCCTGCAACGCCTGGGACTGGTTGAGCAGTTCCCGAAATGCCTGTTGTGGTAGCGCCAATACCGTGCATCGGGTCACAGCCTTGACTGTGAACTTCCAATTGCTTTCTGACTCCACCAAAACGCGATCGCCAAAATAATCACCGTCAGCTAGCATATCCAATAGAGGCTGCTCGTCATACTTACCAATACCAATCTTGTTTACCTTGCCATGTGCGATCAAGAAAAGCTGATTGGCTGGCTGACCTGACTGGACTATGATATCCCCAGGTGCGAACTCCTGCTGAATAAACCGACTTGCCAACGCCCTTAGCATCTCGATGTCGTCAAACCCTCGCAGCAAGGGCAACTCACCAAGTTCCTGGGGAATCACCTGCACCTCGGCTCCGGTGTTGGAGAAACTCAACCGCCCATCACCTACTGTATAAGTTAACCGACGGTTCAGCCGATAAGTGCCACCCTTCGTCTGCACCCACGGCAACATCTTCAATAACCACCGCGAGGTAATTTCCTGTGTCTGCGGTGCAGATTTGGTGGTCGTGGACAAAGTACGCGCAGCATCTTTACTCAAACTCAGTTGAGGTTGTCCACCCTCAACATTTAAATTTGATTCAATAAAATCCGTCATCACCCCATCCTCTAATTACTAATAAAAGTGCCATTCAGTGCCAATACGGTTCGGTTCAGGTTTTTTGATGAAAATTCTAGATCCAAAGACGCGATAAATCGCCGTCTCTACAAGGATCAATCTTTTGTAGAGACGGCGATTTATCGCGTCTCTTGCCTTAATCAAACCGTATTGCATTCAGCGCTGAGTGCTGAGTTCCATTAGCGGATAGCTAAGGTTGAGCCAGTGCTGAGTTAAAAGACCGCCCACTTTCTTGTAGGGGATCAAAAGTCAGCCCTAATTTTTACTCACTCAACACTCCTGATATTTAGCGCCCAATTTCAACATCTTCAAGGATGCCAAGTGCGTCAGGAGTGAGGACGGCTGCGGAGTAATAAGCAGTCACGAGGTAGGAGATGATTGCCTTTTCGCTGATGCCCATGAATCGAACAGACAAACTGGGTTGGTATTCATCAGGGATACCAGTTTGATGTAAGCCGATTACCCCTTGTTTTTCTACACCAGTGCGGAGCAAAAGGATAGAACTGGTGCGGTTATTGGTGATGGGGATCTTATTGGAAGGAAAGATAGGTACGCCGCGCCAAGATGTAACTTGAACGCCGTTTACATCTACGCTTTGTGGATACAGACCCAGGCGGTTAGCCTCACGACCAAAAGCAGCGATCGTGCGGGGGTGAGCCAGGAAGAATCCCGGCTCCTTCCATACCGTCGCTAACAGTTCGTCGAGATCGTCAGGGGTGGGTGCGCCACTACTGCTGTAGATACGCTGTTTGAGGTCGGCGTTGTGCAGCAACCCGAATTCGCGGTTGTTGAGCAACTCGTGTTCTTGACGTTCCCGCAATGCCTCGATAGTCAGACGCAGTTGTTCTTCTGTCTGGTTGTACGGTTCGTTGTACAGATCGGCTACCCGCGTACTTACTCGTAACACCGTTTGAGCAATGCTCAACTCATATTCTCTGGGTGTGAGTTCGTAATCAGCGAAGGTTCCCGGCAACTCAGCCTCTTGGGGATGATCGGCTGCTAGCTCAATGGCAGCTTCACCTTGGGCAGTTTGTGGCTGGTTCAGGCGGGTGCGGAACTGTTCAACATGAGTTCCCAACGCTTCGGACTGAGCGATCGCTCTTTCAAAAGCCGCTTGGGGTAGCGACAAAACGATGGTTCTGGTAATCGCCTTCAGGGTGTACTGCCAAGTATCCTCGGACTGCACCACAGTTTCATCGCCGAAATGGTCGCCGTCAGCTAGCACATCGAAGACAATCTGCTCGCCATACTTGCCAACACCAATTTTGTTTACCTTGCCACGAGCAATTAGAATCACGCGATCGGCAGGCTGGCCCAGTTCAACGATGACATCATCTGGAGCATACTCCTGCTGAACAAACTGGTTTGCCAACCCGGTCAACACGTCAAGGTTGTTAAACCCTCGCAGCAAGGGCAACTCAGTCAGTTCCAAAGGAATCACCTGCACCGTTGCTCCGGTGTTGGTGAAAGTCACCCGTCCATCACCCACGGAATAACTCAACCGACGGTTGACTCGATAAGTACCACCTTTTGTCTGTACCCACGGCAACAACTTCAACAACCACCGGGATGTAATTTCCTGGGTTTGCGGTGCAGATTTGGCTGTTGTCGCCAAATTACGCGCCGCTGCTGTACTCAAGGTTAACTGGGGCTGCTGATCTTCCAAATTGGGATCGTTAGAATACGTCACAACTTAATCCTCCACTTTAATTAGTTACTAAAAAAACCGATCTCACGCGATCGCATACTGACCTGGAACTAACTCGCCGACAAAAAAAATCTGACCTTAAACCCTCACCGATCCAATACGCCTAGCTGAAGTACCCAGCCCTCTGGGCCCGCTAAGTAGCCGCCCTGCTAACGAATTACGCAATTCAAATTCCTTATAGCGGTCTACCGTTATATGCCACTTGAGGACGCCACACATCCACTGCTCTAGTTTCTTGACGTATCCGAGCAGTTTCTCGCGGGTACTTGCATCCAGGTCGAAATCATCGAAAAGACCTGGCAGTTCGGTGGCGACGATGTGTTGAAACTGGAGCGCCCGAGCGGTCATCAGGTTGTTGACGACCTCAACGGCCTGCGGCAAATCGCAGTTGAGGAAATTCTGAACGACCAGCACGCAGTTATGGATTTCGCCCTCGAATTCGATTTCTTTCTGATAGGAGAAGATATCGTTGGTAAAACAGGCGAAGTCGGCGGCGGAATTATCGAGCGATCGCATCGTTCGGGTGCGGTAAATTTCCTGCGGGATCTCGCTCCCCTGAGCCAGTCGGGACAGACTCATCGTCAGATCAGAGCCAAAGGTCTTACGGCGCATTTCAATATAATCTATCGGGTCGGGAATCCGATTTTGGATCTGGTTGGCGAGTTCCCACACCCAGCTGTCAGTCATATCCTGGATTGCGCGGCGGAACTGAGTCCGTGCGTTTGCGGACATGGGGCCAGCTGTACGAGACCAAATATCTGCCAAGCCGGCTTCCACCGGATTAGTCGGAACCTCGCTGGGGGTAGAGTCATCCAGAGGCATAAACGCCGACAGTCGGGCATTGAACACTTTCGCACCAGCCATATTGCGGTTATTCCCGTAGAGTGCTGGGAAGTAATCGTCGGCATAGGTTCCCCAAACAAGCCAGCACGCTGTCAGATTCAGCTCAGGGCCAGATCCATTCGGATGGATCAACGCACCGCATAGGGCTACGTCCGCAACATCAAACTTGTGGTCATCCCAGATGACGGCATCAGGAATCCCAGGTAGTGATTCCAGCATCCCCATCTCGCGCGCCCATTCCTTGGAATGCTTCCGCGCAGCATTCAAATGGGGATTCAAGCTTGTAGTGAAGGGCATGTAAAACTTCGGCAGTGTTACTGGCCCGACAGCCTGGTATGGAACGTGAGTAAAGCTCTTGAACCTTCCCAAACCCAAGGCGGCGTATAGCGATTCAATCCGCGCCGCCGATGTGCCTAGCCCTGTGGGGCCTCCCAGAAATGGCGTGGATGTCGAAGAATTGTTTCCTCCCTTGTTCATATAACGGCTCGATCGCATGTGCCACTCGTGACCGCCTGATTGCCAGTCCTGAAGTCCTTTGATGTAAAGGAGAACGTTCACACGAGCCACTGGGTCTAGTCCGTACTCCTCAAAGAGGGGGGGCAACTCGGTGACGGCAGTGTTATCAAACTGGTATAACCGCGAAGTTAACAGTTCGTTGGTAAGGTTAGCCGCCTCCTGAGTACTGACATTTAAAAAGCGCTCCAAGACCAGCACGCAGTTAGCGTTCTCGCCTTCATCCTCTACTTCTCTCTGGTAGGAGAATAAATCATTGCGAAGATGCACTCCATCGGCAAATGTGTCTTTGAGGATACGCATTGGCCGAGTCGAGGCGATTTCGGCCGGAATCTCTATAAACACGGCGTGTTCGATGAGATCCGCTGACCACGGAGCGCCACCAACTTTGCGGCGCATTTCGATGTATTCGATGGGGTTGGCGACTCGATCTTGGTTGATATTGGCGAGTTCCCACAGAGACTCTTCTAAGAGGTTCTTGGTACTCTCGAAGAATCGAAGTCGCCAGTCCACAGATTTAGTAAAGGCAGTACGAGACCACAGGTCAGCCAAGCCGCGCTCTACTGGGTTGGTCGGAACCGAAGGGGTATCAGTGGGATGCACTGGCATAAACGCTGGCAATCGGTCAAGGTACTCCTTTGCCCCCACCATGTCTTGGGTGCGCTTATAGATTTCCAGGAAGTGATCGTCGAAGAAGAACACCCAAACATACCAGTCGGTTACTAAGTCAAGCTCCGCTCCCGGCGCATCTGGATGGGTATAAGAGCAAAGCAAGGCGTAGTCGTGCGAATCAAATGTATGTTCATCCCAGATAACCGAGCTTTGCGCTTCCTCTTCTGAGCCAAGTATCCCCATCTCGTAGGCCCACGCTTTGGAATGGACTCGTGCCGCTTCCAGGTTTGGGTTCAGCCGTGCGGGCCAAGGCGTGTAAAATTCTGGCAGTTCAAAGGGTTGCATGATCTGCGCTAAACCTCCTCTGGGGTCTTCTTGCTATCTTTGTTTCGTGGCCGATCTGAGCATTGTTGCAGTTCACAAGTATCATCACTACCCAGCTAGATCCCCACATCTGGTTTGCTTGTGGTGGCTCGTTTCAAGGCGATAATATTAAGATGCTCATAATCTAAATAATGAGCTATGTACGTTTTATTTGAAGTTGTTGGCAAATAAATTTTTAATACTGGATCGTGGTGCTCTCATAATTTTTCATAGTTGTAAATAAAAAGCAATCCGTACATTGAAACCGTTAAGCAAATAGTTAAATCAAAAATTGAAAAATTAGAAGACAGTTAAGACAGTTAAGACAGTTAAGCAGATAATTAAATCAAAAATTGAAGAATTAGGAGACAGTTAAGACAGTTAAGCAGATAGTTAAAAGATTTAAGATCGTTATTAAAGAAAAAATACTAATTGTTAATTTTTTGCAACTAATATCCATTAAGGCATCACTGTTCCAAAGCCAAAAAATTACGCATTTGCCTGAAACCACGTCAGGATAAGCATTTATTCCTTATAGCAACTCAAAAATGTTTGCGACAGATATCCTGCGTACCCTCCCTGATACTTTAGCTACAGTGTACTTAATCCACCCGATATATTAGGGGTAAACATGAAATTTAGTTCTCTATGTTTCACAAAGAGAAGAAAAAAACTGACGTTAAAACCTTTATATTATTTTTTTAATGGGTATTAGCATTAGGAACGAAACCCAACATTTTTATAGCTTTATTGGGTTGCGCTTTGCTTCACCCAACCTACAATTTTTCTTAACCCAAGCGTATTGACTTATAGGGTAGACCGCGACGCGATGAATCGCCGTCAAGACAATAATCAATCTTTCGTCTTGACAGGGATTTATCACGTCTTTTTGATCTAGCATTTTCATCAAAAAACCTTAATTTAACTGTATTGGGGTGGGACGGAAAGCCCGCTTTTCCCACCTACCTCACAATAAATGATGGGATATTTTTTTATTTGAAAGCAACTTGTTCTGCTGACTACAAAGTGTATACCCACGAAATACTTTCTGGCTTTGATGCGCTAATCATCGGAAAATCCTAAAAGGGCTGAAAAAGGTTTCTTCTCCTACTCCTCACTTGCTTTTTCAAGCTAGTAGTAAAAAAGTATGGCTGTCACTTTGGGTGAAAGCTAGATACTATTAGATTCGGCGTGTTTACTGTTCGGGAGTGCCAAAATGTCTAAACAGCTGGGTCAAAAAATTGCACCCACACCTATATCAAATGATATCAATGTGGTGGATTTGATCGATCAATACTTCACCGCTTACAACTCAGCACGGTTGCGGGAAATCTGCCAACTACTGAGTCGTGATGTCCTAACGGAAGGTGTCACGGTGGGAGTTAGCCTTTCCGGTGCGATGACGCCAGCAGGATTTGGGGTTTCAGCGCTTGCACCCTTAATTCGCAACGGCTTTATTGACTGGATGATTAGCACTGGTGCAAATCTTTACCATGATATGCACTACGGTTTGGGTTTTGAACTTTTTGCTGGTAATCCGTTTTTGGATGATGTGAAACTGCGTCAAGAAGGCACGATCCGCATTTATGACATTATTTTTGGTTATGATGTGCTGCTAGAAACTGATGCGTTCATCCGCAAGATTCTTCAAGGAGAAGCGTTTCAAAAGCGGATGGGAACGGCTGAATTTCACCATTTACTAGGTAAATATGTCCGAGAAGTAGAAAAGCAATTGGGTGTGCAGCATTCCTGCTTACTCGCTACAGCTTATGAATATGGGGTACCGATTTATACGTCTTCTCCAGGAGATAGCTCAATTGGGATGAACGTGGCGGCTTTAGCATTGGAAGGTTCGCAGCTGGTGATCGATCCATCAATTGACGTGAATGAGACAGCAGCGATCGCATATAATGCCCGTGAATCAGGAGGTAAAAGTGCGGCTGTAATTCTTGGTGGTGGTAGTCCTAAAAACTTTTTGCTACAAACCCAACCGCAACTTCACGAGGTTTTGGGGTTAGAAGAACGAGGACACGATTACTTTGTGCAATTTACCGATGCACGTCCAGATACAGGCGGTTTATCTGGGGCGACTCCATCGGAAGCTGTCAGCTGGGGTAAAATTGACCCGGATGAGTTACCTAACACAATCGTTTGTTATACCGATAGCACCATCGCTCTACCACTGGTAACAGCGTATGTGTTAAACAAATGCCAGTCTCGTCCCTTGAAGCGTATTTACGACAGGCGAGAAGCCATTTTGGATAAACTGCAAAAAGACTATCTAGCAGCCAAAACCCAACCATCGGATCGGGTTCCGGCAGCAGTTGCCGACAGTGCTTCACAGCAAACAGCAACTTATCCCTGTGGGCGGCTGATTCCGAATACTCACTAGGGAATAGGGAATAGGGAATAGGGAATAGGGAATAGGGAATAGGGAATAGGGAATTTTAATATGCACCGCTCCCCATTCCCACTCCCCTTTCATCCCTTCTTTTCAATCAACAAATAAGTTGTCATCTTCCCTTTGCCTTTAACTTCAATTTCGCCTCGTTTTTCAAATACAAATTCATCACACAAGCACTTATAAGTATTTTCTGTAACTTGGATTTTACCAGCAACACCTTGGGATTCCATAGAGCGAGCGATGTTTACTGTGTCTTTATAGAGTTCATAATTAAACTTCTTCAGATCGATGACTCCTCCTACTACCGAACCGCTATGGATGCCGATACGGATGCTGAAATTTTGGTTATTCTCAATATTAAATAGAGCGATCGCAGTTTGCATATCCAGTGCCATCAGAGCGATCGCTTGAGCGCGATCTTGGCGGCGTGTAGGTAAGCCACCAACTACCACATAAGCATCGTTAATGGTTCTGATTCTCTCTAAACTATATCGTTCGGTGAGGCGATCGAAAACTGAGAAAATTGGGTTGAGTAGGTTCAGCAGTTGAATTGCACTCATAGAAGTCGCAATTTCAGTCAAGCCGACGATATCTGCAAATAAAACTGTGACATCAGCAAAGTCTTCGGCAATGCTAGCTGGTTGTTCTTTGACTTCTCTAGAAATTGCGACTGGCAAAATATTCAGCAATAAACGTTCGGTTTCTTTCTGCTGATAACGAAGTGCTTCTTCTGCTGCTATTCGCTGGCTTACATTGCGAAAAATGCCGCGAATCGCAACTGGATGACCTTCAACAAATTTACAATTAATATTACCTTCTAGAAAGATTGTTTGATCGTCTTTAGTAACAAATATAGCTGTTACTTGCCCAAGGTTTTCTCCTGATAGTACGCGATAAAATCTTTGCAAACAGCTTTGTTTAAACTCTGGATGTATAATATCGAAAATATTCATATTCGCAATTTCAGCTTCGCTATATCCCAAAGTTTCTCGCCATGCACGATTGACATACAAAAAATAACCAGATGGATTGACACATTGAATCAAGTCATTAGCATTTTCAAATAAATCTCGATATCTTTCTTCACTTTCTATAAGAGCATCTTCTGCTTGTTTGCGTTTGATAAATTGGGCAATTTGGCTACCAATAGAACCCATCATTTGCAATAGGTCTTTATCTTTTGGTAGTAACTCCCGGCTAAAGAAAACCATCACTCCTAAGATTTCACTATCGTCTAAAATGGGGAAGCCAAAAGCTGCATATAATCCAGCCTCCGCAGCAGGTAGCGATCGCCTATTATCTCCATCTACTGTGATATCTTTAATCCACAAAGGCAAACGCCCGATCCAAATTCGACCAGGTAAGCCAACACCGGGTGTATAAGTAGTTTGCCAGGTGATTGCCTTAAACTCTCGCGCAGAAACTAATCGACTTGACCAAATTTCTACACACCTTAGTACTGCATTGAGACTATCTCCTTGTACGGAAGTGCCAATATATTGACTTGGTGTCCAAAGTTCGCCTAAATCCCATCCCAAGTTTTGACAAATAGACTGCAAAATTTGGGGAATTCCCTGCTTTATGCTCTGTGATTCTGATAATATGCGAGTAATAGAATACTGGATACTTGTACGCTGTTCCCGGCGTTGCCAAGCAGTAATATCCCGACCAATGTAGACAATATCTTCTAGTCCTTCTGTTTTTTTGGGAATCACTGAGCAAGAAAAAGCAATCAACAGTTTTTCTCTAGTTTTAGTTCGACAAACTACTTCTAAATTCTGGGAATTACGCTTTAAATAAGAATGTTGATAAATAGCTTTAATTACAATTTGATCCTCGTCAATGATTAGTGAGATTGGTTGATTTATTAATTCTTTTTCTTCAAAACCAAATAATTGTTGAGCAGCAAGATTTACTTTTTTTATTGTTCCTGAATTACTGGTTACTAACAAAGCATCTGCCATTGAAGTAATGACTTGTTCCATGTAATTAATGTTTGATTAATATACAAGCCTGTGTTTCCAAACTTTATAGAATTTACTATTACTCATTTTTTTACTAAGTTTATAGTACTTGATTAAGCGTGCTGTTTTTTATATCAATCGAGTATAGTTGAGCAAAAACGACTAGTTCGCTATGGCGGAAATTTGCCTACCTTTAACAAGTTGTTCAGAGCAACTTATCTAGTTAATTGAGATAGTAGCTAGATTTCTGTTGTGCTGTACTAGTGCAATGTCTAAGCTAGTACAAGAGGTTTTGTAATAAGCAATTTAGTCCTTACTACAAACTTGCTTACCCAATTTAAACTAAATAAGCTTGATTAATATTTTGAATATACTTCTTTTGGGGGATTGACAATTTAATATAATATTGGTGTTTGAGTAGTTTATAGTTAACAGTTGGCTTCATGTTTAATTTTAATCCTATGTGGTGTTTTACAAAACGGCGAATTAGATAAGTATTTTAACCAAATATTGCCGTAAACACCTTTCATTAGTTTCGCTATCTTGAAAGTTGATTTTTCAAGATAGCGCGTAGGCGTAGCCCGTCGTAGACATCGCCAGCATCTGGGAAATTTGAAATCCATCACTTTATAAGAGAGTAGCGAGTCTGTAGCTAGGTTCCCGCCACTCTCTTATTCTTCTATTCCATCAATTAAGTTTATGATTGTGCGCTGGCTACAATTTGATTCCAGGCTTTGACTGCTGTCTGTAAATTCTTTGGCAGATTATTTTGAGAAATATCATTGTACTGAACCGTACCTTCTTGGCTAGTGAGGGTGTAGGTGATATAATCAGCAGCACCACTGGGGGCTGGGTAACTCAAATTCCGAAATTGACTAAACTGAGAACGTTTTAGCGATCGCACAAATTCTTGTACCTGTTGTACAGAAACACGGCGAACACTACGTTCCGAATCATTGGCATCACCAATCCGTACGCGAATCAGTCGCCCATCTTTGAGTAAAACAGTCTTATAGGTTCTGCCAGCAAAACCCCCACTGGAGATTTGGCGAAATACTATATCTCGATCTAGCGGTGGTGGTAACTCACTAGCTGGAATTTGCACAGGGCCCAGCGTAGTTTCGTTAGCCTTTTGATTCAGCCTGAGTGCGGAACCTGTTTGATTGGTATGATAAACCCAGTTTTCTTTACCATTAGATACCACAATCCGCCAACCAGGAACTAACGCTTGGGTACAAAATTCATCAGCTTTAGGCAGTTCCAAGCAACCATTGCGCCAAGTTTGTTGATTGTAGTCAATAATTTGCAGTTGTCTAGTAAAAACTCCCTGTCTGCGGGCTAAATCTCGCAGTACTGCATTAGCTACTGGACGTGGCAAGCGGTTTGGTTTAATATTGTCTTTGAGAACTTCATTGCTTGTTTCTAGAGAAAAGTTTTCAGAAGCGCCCGTAGCACCTTTGACAAGTGTTAAACCGCTAGCAACAGACAAAATTCCAGTCAAAATCAAAGCAGTAAAAATTCGCCCTTGATTGGTGTTAAAGTAGTTTCTTAGCATGATTTTCATAGTAAGATATAACAAAGAAATACTATTCAGCCATTAATAGACAATAAAGTATATAATTCCAGAACTTTATCAGCTGGAATTATTTTAGTATCTGTATTCTGAGAGATATATAGAGACAGACGCTGATGTACTGATTGTTTGTTCCTTATACCAATTCTGCTTGAAGAAGAACTTAGAATTCAGGAGTCAGAACAATCAGTGGTGGATACCCTGCGGGATCTTGCTACAGACCCGCCACTGATTGAAAACCACTAAATCTTCTCTTTCATGACGTTACGTGAATGATTTAACAGGGGTTATAAACCCTCTTATTCATCCGCCAGCCGTACAGAATTAACGTGAGTTTGATGCACAAGATTTTGACCTCACCCCCAGCCCCTCTCCTAACAGACTACGGTGTACACACAAGTCCTAAAAACCTAGCTTGATAAGACTTTCCTCGTTCCCAGTCTCCGCCTGGGAATGCATTCATTGAGTCTCTGACTCAATGCCAGATTGGAGGCTTTGCCTCCACGAGGAGCATTCCCATGTAGAGCTTGTGTTCGAGATAAACGAGAGAAGAATGGAAAATCAAGCTTTTTTCGACTTGTGTGTACACCGTAGCTCCTCGCAGGAGAGGGAGGCTGGGTGGTTGAGGCCTGTCGAATTCACGTAGAATTAATGCTGAATTCTGACTCCTGACTCCTGAATTCTGTTTGATAAATCCATCAAATTTGCCAGTTTGTAAACTACTCGCGCTCCAACATTACCATCCCACTCTGCATCACCGACTTCGCAGATATCAAAGCCAATAATTTTTCTTCCACTATTGACCAATTCTCGGAAAAGACAAAAAGTTTGCTCTAATTCCAACCCACCTGGAACAGGAGTACCCGTACTCGGACAGAGTTTTGGGTCTAAACCATCTACATCAAAGCTAATATAAACATACTCAGGTAAATGACCGATCATTTCTTGGCATAAATCAATCCAAGTTTTTCCAGAGTAAAGCTTTTGCTTAATAGCCGGATCGTAATAAGCAATAATGCGACTATCAGATTGGTCAATCATTTGCACTTCATCATGACTAATATCACGCAAACCTACCTGCACTAACTTAGAAATTTGCGGGATTTTCATCGCATTAAACATAATTGACGCATGGGAAAACTCAAATCCCTCATAAGCATCGCGTAAATCTGCGTGGGCATCAATGTGCAAAATGCCATAGTTTGAGTATTTAGCTGCTAATGCTTGAAAATAACCTAAAGGCGAACTGTGATCTCCACCAATGACTGCAACTCGTTTACCATTATTAAATGCTGCCTGACAATTTTCAAACAGCCATTGATTGACCTGCTGACCAGCCTGATTAATTTCTGTCAGCACAGATGTTAAGTCTGGTGTATCGGAAAGTTGTTTACCTTCGGCTAATCGTTCAATAATTTTTGCTGCCAAGGCACGGTAGTATGTGTTCTTCTCTAAAATATCCTGGGGAATTTCTTCCATAAAAATTCCCTGCTTCCAGCCATCAGGGTTATCGAAATCGAACAAATCTAATTGAGTCGAAGCATCTAGAATTCGCTGTGGGCCATTAGCAGTGCCAGCACCATAGGAAACAGTCACTTCCCACGGTACACCAAAGACAATCAAGTTTGCAGACTGATAATCGCAGGGCAAACCTAAGAGGTTGCCATTTATTTCACCTACGCCGCTGGGATTGTAGTCTTTTAATTGATTACTCATTGAGTATCTTCTGGATTTACGTGGATAGACAGCACGCCGCCTAGTTGACATCTGCATTGTAATCAAAATTTTTCACAGGCGGTAAACTGCTTCAAGGGATGAGCAGGAAAAACCCATCAGTATACAGGTCACTTCAGCAGAGTTTTTCTTTTTTGTACCCTTGTTAACTCCCTACTCAACCCGCTTAACTTCAAATCCCCGTAACCCTTCCGGTTCCTCATATTCAACCACAACATCTTTAACCACAGCAGCAGGTGGCCCAGAGTGGCACCAGCGAACCATATCATCTACAACCTCTCGTGCCCCTTCAAAAACTGCCTCTACTCGATTATCGGGGAGATTCCGCACCCAACCGGTTAATCCCAATTGCCTAGCTGTATCGACAGTGGAATAGCGATAACCTACTCCTTGGACTCGCCCAGAAATGAATACATGGGCGCGGATAATCTTTGGCAGTGCTGTAGAATTCTGCATAGACTGGTCTAATCTTTACGATTCCAGTCTACCTAGTTTGTGTATACACAATCTGTTTTTAACTCCAACTCGCCAAATTAATCCCAGTCTTTCTTAATACCTACTAGTTTTTGTATATTTCCCGAATTTTTCAAGTAATTGAACTACCCTACTCTTCATTGAAGTCCTAGTCTAAATACCTGAAAACTGCTGTAATTTAATCAGTAGTTAGTTATTCCACTTGGAATTTTGAATTGTTTATGTCTAACCTGCCACCACTTAATACAGAAACAATTTGGGCGATTCTTGACGAGAAACTTGATGATGCCACAGTCAACCAATTGCTATGGCATTATTTAGGCTATCGCTATGACTCCTCAATTGCACAATGGGACGTTAGCCAAGTTGCACCAGAATGGCATAATGAGTACCCACAACCACCAGATTTCATTGAATCTCGCCCTGCAACTGTCAAGCTGACTCGTTCCATTCCTGCTGAAAATAAACAAATGCTAAAAGAAAAGCTGGGTTTCAAAGGTTACAAAATTGGGGAATTTGGGCCTCGGCAAACTCGCAGGGCAACAGCGGCGAATTGGTTGTTAAGTTATCTACAACAAGCTAATAGCAAAAAAGATTAATTCTGTAGTATATATTTGATAAAAACATCCTATTTTTACCAAATATATACTATCTTTAAACATTATTAAAAATATTGTTTTATTTAATATTTTTATGTCTTTGTATGAGATAGGTTAAAAACATTAGTTTTATAGACAATCTTTCCAAGATAGTAAATCCGTATTTCAGTCAACGAATACATACTATAAACAGCCAAAAATCAAAAATATTCAGTTAAGTTTTATAAATTAAGAGATAAATTATTCCTGAAGATAGAAGCACTCACGATCTAATTATTTCTCTAGAGCTATTTGCAAATTCAATTCAGCATCAGAGAATATTTCTATCAACCCTTGATATTACAAATACTTCTATGGCAAAGCCAATTGAATTTAGTTTATTTGCACCTTACAACAAAGGAGCCGCATTAATTGGTTCTTTTTCTGATTGGCAAGAAATTCCAATGGAAAAAGGTGATGATGGTTATTTCCGCACAAGTGTTGAATTAGAAGACGGCGTTTATAAATATAAATTTCGCGTTCAATCAAATTCATGGTTTTTTGAACCAGAGCAATGGGTTGATGTTACAGATCCTCAGGCAACTGATATAGACGAACAAAGTGGAAAAGACGATGGTGTTATCCGAGTCAAAGATGGGAAAAGGATTACCGATACTTATGTTTGGCAACATGATGATAAACCTTTGCCTGCTGACCACGAATTAGTAATTTATGAATTGCACGTTGGTGACTTTTCTGGTGGCGAGGACGATCCTTATGCACGAGGTAAGTACAAACACGTTATTGAAAAGTTAGACTATTTATGCGAACTAGGAATCAACGCTATTGAGTTGATGCCACTTAAAGAATATCCTGGTGATTATAGTTGGGGTTACAATCCCCGTCACTTCTTTGCGACAGAATCAAGTTATGGTTCTACTGCTGAGTTAAAAAATTTGATTGATGAGTGTCACGCTAAAGGTATTCGTGTAATTCTTGACGGTATTTATAACCACTCAGAAGCATCTGCTCCATTAACACAAATTGACCACGATTATTGGTATCATCACGAACCTCGCGATCCTGATAATAATTGGGGGCCTGAGTTTAATTACGAACATTATGACGAAAAATTAGATATTAAGCCAGCCTGGAAATTTATTGGTGAGACAATCCGTTTTTGGATATCAGAATATCATCTTGATGGTATTCGCTATGATGCGGCGCGGCAAATTGCTAACTACGACTTCATGCACTGGATTGTTCAGGAAGCCAAAAAAACTGCTAGCATGAAGCCTTTTTATAATGTTGCCGAATACATACCTGAAACTACCAGCATTACCAATGTAGATGGGCCAATGGATGGTTGCTGGCATGATAGTTTTTATCACTGCATTCTCGAACATATTTGCGGTGATACATTTGATTTGGAGCGTCTCAAAGATGTTATTGACTGCAAGCGCCAAGGCTTTTTGGGTGCTACCAATGTAGTAAATTATCTCACCAACCACGACCATAATCATGTCATGGTTGAACTGGGGAACCGTGAGATTTTTGACGAAGAAGCATTTCGGCGGGTCAAATTAGGAGTAGCCATCCTAATGACTGCTATTGGTGTGCCTTTGATTTGGATGGGAGAAGAATTTGGCGAGTATAAACCTAAACAACCTGAATCATCCAAAATCGATTGGACGCTGTTAGGTAACGATCTAAATCGTGGTTTATTTGAATCATACAAAGGTTTAACCAACCTGCGTAAAAGCAATCATGCTCTCTACACAGAAAATATTGATTTTATCCACGAAAATCCTGAAGCAAAAGTATTAGCTTATACTCGTTGGAATGATGAAGGTTCTCGTGTAGTCGTAATTGCAAATTTCTCAGAAAACTTCCTAGCAGGCTATCATATTCCTAACTTTCCTAGTGCTGGTACATGGCATGAGTGGACAGGCAATTATGATGTCCAAGCTGGTGATGATGGCATTATAATTGACTTGGGGCCATACGAAGCTAAAGTGTTTGTATGGGAGTAATGATATACACTACTACTAAGTCGGTAGTCCAATAAAAAAGAAAAAGGGGAAAATATTTCTCCTTTTTTAGTTATGATTTTACTCGTCTACAGTCTAATTAGAAATTTGTCAAGCAGAAAATAAGCTATTTTAAAATTTCATAGGTTTGTGTTACACTTTTGAGTTGAAGTGCGTCTATAGAATTGCCAAAGCATCCCCATGCACAACAAATTATTTAATAGTAATATCGACAACGCTAACATTGAGAACGATCGCATTTTATTAACTCCCAATGAAATCAAGTCAAAATTACCTTTAACACAATTAGCTGAACAAAGAGTTTTAGCATATAGACAGGAAATTGAAGATATCCTCGATTTTAAGGATCGCAGGAAATTTATAGTAGTTGGCCCATGCTCAATCCACGACCCAAAAGCAGCGCTCGAATATTCTGAGAGATTGAAAATATTGTCCGAGCGAGTCAAGGATAACTTGCTACTAATTATGCGAGTGTATTTTGAAAAACCAAGAACAACTGTAGGCTGGAAAGGGTTAATTAACGATCCAGACATGGATGATTCTTTCCATGTAGAGAAAGGTTTATTAATTGCACGGGAACTACTATTAAAAATTACAGAGTTGGGATTACCTGCTGGCACAGAAGCACTAGACCCAATCATCCCTCAATACATCAGTGAACTGATTACATGGTCTGCCATCGGCGCACGCACAACCGAATCACAAACTCACCGTGAAATGGCAAGTGGGCTTTCGATGCCTGTGGGTTTTAAAAATGGTACTGATGGCAATATTCAAGTAGCTTTGAATGCCCTACAATCTGCTGGAAATCCGCATAATTTTCTGGGAATTAATCAAAACGGACAGGTCAGCGTCTTTCAAACTAAAGGTAATGGCTACGGTCACGTAATTTTAAGGGGTGGTAGTCAACCCAACTTCGATCCAGCAAATGTCAAACTGGTAGAAGAGAAATTAAAACAGGCAAATTTACCACCCAGAATTGTAATCGACTGTAGCCACGGCAATACCAATAAAGATTACAAATTACAAGGTGCTGTCTTAGAAAATATTATTCAGCAAATAGTGGATGGGAATACATCAATTGTTGGCATGATGCTGGAATCGCATTTGTATGAAGGTAGTCAAGCAATTACTGGTAAACAAGAAGAATTAAAATATGGTGTTTCTGTAACCGACAAATGTATTCGCTGGGAAGAAACTGAAAAAATTATTTTGGCTGCTCACGAAAAACTTAAATGAGAAGTCAGAATTCAGAATTAAATCAATGGGGGGATTTAGAGAATGTTTGTCAAGTCTGAAAGTATACTAAAAACCCCGCTTCCATTCCTCTCCCTGTTTAGGCTACGGTTTACACACAAATTGAAAAATCTGCTCCACATTAGCTTTAATTTTGTAGTGGCGTGTCAAGACTAAATTTGTGCATCAGCAAACTCTTGTGGGATGGGCATCTTGCCCGTCCTAACTGGCGGGCAAGATGCCCGCTCCACAAGAAAATTTATTGCAACATTTTAGTCTTGTCACGCCACTACAAAACTAATGATCTGGAAAAAACGCTCAAGTGGTGACGACGAATTTTATTTATCGAGAAAAGGTTTAAGAGCTTCGCTGTTGTGTAAGCTTGCCGCAGGGTACGAGAGTTCAGTGGCCCCAAATCAGTAGGAGTCGAATCCCCAACAGAAGAGCTACCTCCTGCCATATTTAACCATTAAGATATACCTAAGATAGATGTAATAGTATCTAAGATGTGCTAATTACTCAATACTACCAACTGAAGGATTGAAAATTAGTATTTTTCTACATAAAATTAAAAATCTAAAATTAAAAATTGGTAACACTGATGGTTAGGAGTGTTAGAGTTTCAAGAAATTCACCGAAACTTTTCAGCGGGTATTCATGCTGAAGAAACTACAGAAAAAGCAAATTTCGATAATTGCGGGTGCAGCACTGTTTGCCTTTTTAACTGGGGCAATGGTATCAGCACCTGAGATTGGCAAGTCTCTGGGGAAGTGGCTCAAACTGAGTCAGAATCAAGCAGAGCAAAAATCGGACGGTAGTGTTGCTCAATCAGCGGTTTTTCCGTTGATATCGCAATCGCTGCCAGAACGAGCGGCAAAACTAGCAGCGATCGCTCAAGAATCGCGATCGCCAGATCGGAATCGCGCTCGTTATCTTTTGGCGAGTGATTATATTGAAAGAACCCAAGGGCAAAAAGCTCTAGTTCTACTCCAAGGATTAGAGAAAGACTATCCCATCCTCGCACCCTACATTTTGCTCAAACAAGCCCAGGCAGAGGATATGCTGGGCGAGGACGGCAAAGCCTCGGATCTCAGGCAAAGGGTGCTGAAACAGTATCCCAAAGAAGCGGCCAGCGTGAAAGCGCTATATTTGATTGCTCAACCAAAGCAACAAGAAACTGCTATCGCTCAATTTCCTTCCAATCCTCTAACTTGGGAAATTATCCGCAAACGCTTGCAAGAAAATCCCAATCAGCCACAATTACAATTGATTTTGGCTAAGTATGCCTACGATCAACCAGGTATAGTGGGCGTTTTGGATCAGCTAGCAAAACAGACTACCCTCAAACCTGAAGACTGGGAACTCATTGGTACTAGCTATTGGGAAAATAGTCAATTTCCGAAAGCGGCCAATGCTTACGCCAAAGCACCCAAAACATCGCGCAACCTCTACCGTACTGCACGGGGGTTACAGGTGGGAGGCAAAGATAAAGAAAAAGCGATCGCCACCTATAAACAATTAGTGCAGCAATTTCCCAATAGTGAGGAAGCTGGGATGGCACTACTGCGGTTAGCAGAAACTGCAAAAACACCTAAAGACGGCTTACCGTATCTTGACCAGGTAATTAGTAAATTCCCCAAACAAGCTGGTACTGCACTGGTACAAAAAGCCAAAATCCAAACTCTCAAGGATCAAAAGTCAGCTAGCGCGGCGTGGCAATTACTCATAAGTAAATACGGTAGCTCTGACGAAGCAGCAGAGTATCGTTGGAAAATCGCCCAAGATAAAGCCGAAGCCAAAGATTACGTCGGTGCTTGGCAATGGGCAGAACCAATCGTCACTAATAACCCCAATAGCATTTTGGCTCCAAGAGCAGGCTTTTGGGTAGGTAAATGGGCGGCTGCACTGGGGAAACAGCAAGAATCTAAAACTGCTTATGAATATGTGGTTAGCCAGTTTCCCTACTCTTACTATGCATGGCGAGCTGCAACAATGTTGGGGCTAAATGTCGGCAACTTCGATAACGTGCGCGTCATGAACCCGGAAGTAATCGCACCCCAGCGTCCATTACCGCCTGCTGGTTCTGAAACTTTCAAAGAATTGTATCTGCTAGGTCAAGACCGCGATGCCTGGTTACAATGGCAAACAGAATTTCAGAACAAAATTCAGCCAACAGTAGCAGAGCAATTTACTGAAGGGTTGATGCGGCAGGCTAAGGGAGAAAATCTCATCGGAATTGATGAAATTTCTAAATTAGAAGATCGAGAAATACCAGGCGAACTTGCCCAATATCAGACTCTGAGTAAACAAATCACCTACTGGCAAGCGCGTTATCCATTTCCCTATCAGCGAGAGATTGAAAAGTGGTCTATTGACCGTAAACTTAATCCTCTGCTAGTAACTGCTCTGATGCGTCAAGAGTCACGGTTTGAACCAAAAATCAAATCTGTCGCTGAAGCTACTGGTTTAATGCAACTGTTGCCAAGTACAGCTAAATGGATCGCGCCCCAAATCAAGGTGGATTTCAAAACAATAAACTTAGAAAATCCCAACGATAACATCATGCTGGGTACATGGTATTTGGGTCATACCCACGATCAATATAACAATAACTCTTTGCTGGCGATCGCTAGTTACAATGCTGGCCCCGGCAATGTCTCCAAATGGTTGCAAACTTTAACCACAAAAGATCCAGATGAGTTTGTTGAACAAATTCCCTTTGATGAAACTAAAAACTATGTGCGGCAAGTATTTGGCAACTACTGGAATTATCTAAGGCTTTACAATCCTGAGATTTCTGGCATAGTGACAAAGTACTCGACCACACACCCACAACTACCAGCGCGATAATTTGAGAAAGTTATGAGTTGTGAGTGTTGAGTTCAAGCAATTTTTTGATTCAAAGTTCACAACTCATAGTGATATCTGTTTAGCTAATTACTAAAAGAATATTTAAGATTTAAGCATAATCGTAGGTTGTAACAGCAAAGTCTGCTAAGGTCTGATTAAAAAATTAGGCGTTGCTGAATCAAGGGATGATTCTTGTAGGGTGGGCGTCTCGCCCGCCCCGAAATACAAGGGACGGGCAAGATGCCCATCCCACAAAACTAGCAAAATCATCCCGCAAATATGCAACGCCAAAAATTACTTTTACCCGGATTGACCATGCGCCATTCTTGACAGTTTAGCTTGTAAATAGCTTGTTATGTGCTGGCAAAAGTGTGATAAAACACAATTTTTGGAGAGGCGATCGCTAATAGGTTGAGTTTATTTCACGTATAGGCGTTAATATATCTTAATGTATTCGGTATTGCTTTTTTAGCGCCCCAATGGAGTTAACCTCAAAAGAATTTAAGTCAGAACTGATATTAGAAGTCCAAGCCTGCCTGCAATTAGCAGTTCCTTTGGTAATTACTCAAATATTAGAAGCGGGCATTCCTTTATTGGATGGGGTGATGATGGGCTTACTTAACAGCCAAGCTTTAGCTGCGGGTGCTTTAGGTGCTGTTACGTTTTCTACCCTAGCTTCCGTTTGTCGTTCTATTCTTTCAGCTGCGGGTGTGAGTGTCGCCAATGCTTTTGGTGCAGGAAAAATAGACCAAGTGAGCCGTGCTACCGGTCAAGGAATTTGGTTAGCTGTGACGATGTGCTTACCTATAATGTTTATCATTTGGCACTTTGACTATATCCTGCTGCTAACTGGTCAAGAAGAAAGCAATGTATTATTAGCTCAAACATATTTGCGGTCTATTGTTTGGGGTTTTCCGGCCGCACTCGGTTTTTGTATCTTAAAAGAAGTTAGCTCTGCCCTCAATCGCCCCCAATTCTTAACAGTAATTACGGTAGTTGGACTATTATTAAACGCGGTTGCTAATTACGTGCTAATGTTCGGTAAATTTGGTTTACCAGCCCTTGGTTTAGCCGGTATCGGTTGGGCAAGCACACTCATTTTTTGGCTTAATTTTATCGCTGCCGCCAGTTGGATTTGCTTTGATAACTATTTTAAAGACTATCAGCTTGATTGTGCTTTGCATCAGTTCGATAAAGATATGTTTATAGATATCTTTCAAACTGGGTGGTTTTTGGGATTGCAGTATGGAGCAGAAATTGGAGTATTCACTGCCACAGCTTTAATGATGGGGTGGTTTGGAACAGAGACGTTAGCAGCCCATGAAATTACCGTCGAGACAGAAAGTTTTGTCGAAACAGTGTCTATAGGTATTTCCTATGCTGTCACGATGAGAGTAGGACAGTTGAGGGGACAAAATGATCTCAAGGGTGCAAGCAGAGCGGGATTAGTCTGCATTGCCCTTGTCACTCCTTTTGTGAGTATTGTGGCACTAATTTTTTGGCTGTTTCCTAACTATATTGTGGCAATGTATTTGGACACCAGTAATTTAGATAATATCGAGATAGTAAAAACGGCAACTTCTTTCCTCGCTGCGGGGGCAATAGTCCAAATATTTTATTCTATTCAGACTATTGCTGCTGGTGCTTTAATTGGGTTGAAAGACACCAAAGTGCCAGTGTTAATTACTATGTTCGCTTACTGGGGAGTAGGTCTAGGTGGAGGCTATCTGATGGCATTCACTTTCGGCTGGGGTGCTATAGGTTTATGGTTGGGTTTAGTACTAGGGCTACTTATGGGTGCAATGCTTTTAACTGGGCGTTTTTATCTTTTGACTTCTGAAATTGAGTCTGGTTGACTAAAAAGATAGAGGGGCAAGGGGGAATGGCACTAAGTTAAGATACACAACTGGTTCCCAACCTCCAGGCTGGGAAACCATTCTCGGAGGCTCCGCTTCCTCTTTCTTGACAAGAGGCAGAGCCTCTTGGAACTCATTCCCAGCCTGGAGGCTGGGAACGAGGATATAATAGTCTTTGGGCTTTTCTTAGTGCCATTCGGGCAGGGGGAAAGACTTATTGCAAGTTCTCACTCATCTTTCCTTGTCTCACCTGTCCCCTGCCCTACCATTAAAGGTATAGATTGTTACACAGCGATCGGGAATAAAGCATAGAAGTCAGTGGGCTAGGTAACTCAATCACTAGTCGTGCATAGTGTCAACAATGCCCACTTCTCATTACTGGTTAGAAGGTCTAAGTCTATCCCGCCAAGATGGTTGTGACGATGAAGAACCTGAAGAACCAGAACTATTTGCAGGAGATGACTCTCGCCGACTTCTTCGAGGCGGGGGTGAATCAGATTCTACTCTTCTAGAGCGTCGCCGTGGAGTAGATGATTCTGAGGAGGAGTTACTAGAACTTGATTCGCTGCGATCGCGTCTTCTCCGTCTTGGAGTATAATCGCTCGATTGCTGTTCTTCTTGAGAATATCTTCTTCTGCTTCTACGTCTCCTAGATGAACCACTGTCATCAGAATTTCTCGCACTTTCCCCTTCTGAGTCATCATCTTTAGAGGCAATAGAACGATTCAGGATTTGTTTCGGCTTGATGGACTGGGCTTTGATAGTGCCTTTGCGACCGTCTAACTTGGGTCGTTTGGGAAACTTTTCTACAGGCATCCCCTCTACCGCTTTTTCCATAAATTCGTGCCAAGTGTAAGCGGCACTACTACTACTGCCATAAGTGGGGCGGTTGTTATCGTTACCTAGCCATACCCCTGTCACCATCTGAGGAATGTAGCCAATAAACCATAAATCGCGGGCTTCGTCGGAGGTGCCGGTTTTGCCTGCAACTGGTCTATTATCTAATTGAGCAGCACCGCCAGTTCCCGCTTCGACGACGTTGCGTAGCATCCAAGTCATGATGGCGGCACTGTCAGCATCAAGGGCGCGTTTTGACTTGAAATTAGCTGACCAGATGACTTTGCCTTGGCGGTTGAGGATGCGGGTAATACCATGAGGTTCTGCGTGCAATCCCTGAGTTGCAAAACTACCATAAGCGCTGGTTAACTCTAGCAGATTGACTTCATTTGAACCAAGAGCCAAGGAGTAGGTGGGTTTAAGTTCAGATTTTATCCCCATATCATGGGCAAGTTTAATGGTTGGTGTAAATCCCACATCAATCAACACCTTGACCGCAACAATATTAACAGAGCGGGTGAGGGCATCTCGGATGTTCATTGAACCCCGAAAGTTTTCACTATAGTTTTTCGGTTCATAGCCGTCTACGACAAAGGGCGCATCCTCGTAGCTATCGTAAGGGCTTTTGCCAGTAGCGATCGCAGTGGCATATACAAACCCTTTAAATGTCGATCCTGGCTGCCGTTGTGCTTGGGTAACTCGATTAAACTGGTTTTTACCAAAGTCTTTTCCCCCAACCATTGCCTTAATTTCACCGTTGCGGGGGTCTATGGCCACCATTGCCGCTTGCTTAAAGTTTTCCCAGCGTCCTTGATTTCGCAATGTTTTTGCAACTGCCTCTTCTGCCACCTTCTGCCAACTTGGGTTAAGGGTGGTTTCTACTACTAGACCTCCACTTTTTAGCACATTAGCAGAAACATACTTGGGCAATTCTTTTTGGATGTAACTGGTAAAGTAGGGTGATTCTACTTGGACTCGTTTAGGTAAACTGCTTTTGAGGGTTAATGGCTCCTGAATGGCTGCTTGCCTTTGCTCTGGTGTAATTACTTTATCTTCTTGCATCCGTAGCAATACTAAGTCTCGCCGCCGTTTTGCCGCTTCGGGATTTTTGTCTGGGGCGTACAAGCTAGGAGCAGGAGCTAATCCCGCAATCGTTGCCATTTCCGCAAGGGAAAGTTGATCTGGCGTCTTACTAAAGTATACCCAGGCGGCATCTGCCACACCATAAGCTCCAGATCCCAAATAAACCAGATTTAGGTAACGCTCTAAAATCTGATCTTTGGTTAATTCTTGCTCCATTTTTTGGGCAAGGCGGACTTCCTTGAGTTTGCGCCAGATTGTCTGCTCTTGTTTCAAAAACAGAATCCGCGTTAGCTGTTGGGTGATGGTGCTACCACCTTCTACCACACCTTGCGATCGCAAATTATTCAAACCCGCTCTGACAATCCCTTGCGGATCGACTCCGTTGTGTTGCCTAAATCTTCTATCTTCTGAGGCGATGAAAGCTTTTTTTAAATTATCTGGTATTTGTTCTAGCGGTAGCTGTTCTCTAGTCGCTTCACCTTGTTGTTGTAATATGCTGCCATCAGCAGCTTTAATGGTCAGTGTTTGCTCTCTGAGCACAGCATTCAGCTCGGACTGATCTGGCAAAGTCCGATCTATTAAACTGATGCCGTAGATCGAGGCAACTATCCCACCGCCAATACTCAAACCTGCCCAAAACCAGAAGCGGCGATAGAGTGGTCTAGCGCCAGTTGCCCGATTGACCCTCATCCTAGATGGTAAAATTTTCATTTTGCTCAGTAACTGCCTCGTCTGCGCCAGATGTGCTGGTGGTAAGCTCTCATTCGTTCCTCCTTGTCCAGAGTCACTCAAATTAGTTGGTCTTCGCTTGAACCAGGAGGTAAGCTTCCCCACGTCAGTTCCTCGCTCAAAGTAGTAAGCAATTATATAACCACCATCAATCAACTTTGGGGTTATACCACTACCATTGTGTTAGTATAATATCCTATAAATAATTAACTGAATTCACTATAAAATAATGTTTTTTAAATTTGGTTAATTTAATTTTGTAAAAAATACGGTAATTTTGATAACTACTGCGAATATAAAAGCTATTGACAAGCATCCGCAAAGACAGCCCGAAAACTGGCTTATTTCAGGAAAGTATAATGTCTACATCGGGCTACGACGAAGCAGAGCGAAGACGAAGCGCCGTTGCTCTTGGTAGTAATATCGGCGATTCCCAGACAATTTTAGAAGCAGCTATAGAGACTTTAGCCCAAACGCCAGGTATTGTTTTAGAAGCCAGATCCCATTGGTATCAAACCAAAGCTGTCGGGCCACCACAGCCAGATTACCTTAACGGCTGCGTCACATTGCAGGTAAAAATACTCCCTCAGCAGTTATTAGAAATTTTGTTAGGAATTGAACAACAATTTGGGCGCGTGCGTCAGGAGCGCTGGGGGCCACGAACCCTAGATTTGGATTTGTTATTATATGATGACATTACTTTGGACACACCAAATCTCCAGATTCCTCATCCACGAATGCGGGATCGGGCCTTTGTGTTAGTTCCGCTGGCAGAAATTGCCCCAGATTGGATAGAACCAGTTTCCGGGTGTGTTATTAAAGAGCTGCTGAAAGAGGTAGACTGTTCTGATGTACATTTATGGATGGACAATTAAAATTACCATCCTTAAAAGCAGAAGAACACTGATTTTGCCTCTGTATTCACAGATAATCAGATTTTACTATGCCATTAGGTAGAGAATTACCACAACTGCTGAGACAACGCCTGTTTCATAAAGGACGCAAGTTTGATTTTGAAGTTAATCGCTTGCGTTTGCCGAATAAATCGGAAGGAGAATGGGAATGTATTCGTCACCCTGGCGGTGCGTTAGCTGTGCCAGTGACAGCGGAAGGTAAACTTATACTGGTGCGCCAGTACCGTTTTGCGATTCAGGGACGGATATTAGAATTTCCGGCGGGGACATTGGAAGGAACTGAAGAGCCTTTAGAAACAATACAGCGTGAAATTGCCGAAGAAACTGGCTATAGTGCCCAAAAATGGGACAAATTAGGCGAATTTTTCCTAGCTCCTGGCTATTCTGATGAAATTATCTATGCTTTTCTAGCGCGAGATTTAGAAAAGCTGGAGACACCACCACCACAAGATGGAGACGAGGATATCGAAACTGTATTTATGACTCCTGAAGAATTAGAAAAAGCTATTCTGGAGGGAGAGCCGGTAGATGCTAAATCAATTTCTAGCTTTTTTCTGGCGCGTCCGTTTTTAATTTAACACCCTTATGCTGCTAGAGTTAGCGATTGCAGATGCCTACGGTGCAGGCTTTGAATATGCAGACGAAACGATCGCTAACAACGATTTGAGTCGATACGTTGAACATCCGCGGTTTCGACTCAATCCTGGCAGCTACACCGACGACACCCAGATGAGTATTGCCATTGCGGAAGTGATTGTCGCTCAAGCACCGTGGACGCCAGAAGTTTTAGCCGATAGTTTTGTTAGAGCTTTTAAACGCGATGAGAGGGAAGGTTATTCTCGAAACTTCTACCATTTTCTGCTAGAAATTCAGGATGGGGAAGAGTTTTTAACCAAAATTAACCCTGATAGTGACAAAAGTGGGGCGGCGATGCGTGCAGCACCCATTGGCATCTATCCCACACCAGAAAAAGTCATTGAGGCGGCAACAATTCAAGCGGCAATTACCCACAATACACCTGATGGGATCAATGCTGCCGTTGCGGCTGCCTTAATGTCGCATTATTTTATCTATCGATTGGGAGCAAAACGCAAATTAGGACGGTTTCTCGAAGGTTATGTATCTGGAGAGTGGAATAAACCGTGGGAAGGTAAAGTCAAGTCTAAAGGCTGGATGAGTGTCAGAGCAGCGATTACTGCGGTGATACGAAATGACAGCATGAGCGAACTTTTACAAGATTGTATCGCTTTTACTGGGGATGTAGATACAGTAGCGGCGATCGCACTGGCTGCTGGTTCTTGTAGCGAAGAAATTACTCAAGACATTCCCAATCATCTTGTTACTGGCTTAGAGAATGGAGTTTACGGTAGAGATTACCTCATCGAACTAGATAAGCAGTTAATGAGTTTGGTGGGTAAAAAGATCGGCTAAATCTAATACATCAGAGTAGCACTAGGTAATCTTAATTTTCTAATTTTGGAGCGAGTTGAGTTCAGATGCTCAAAAGGCTAGATTTTAGTGTTTAATTTTAAGTTAGATAATCGAAAGCATATTTCAAGCCAAATTGATGAATCATACTCTAGCTTCTACTTTAGGAGAACTACAAACAAAAATATATTGGCTACATGATGCTGAAAAATTTGCTGAATTGGCAGAAGCAGCAACTGAAATATATATTAAACTTGGATATGACCAACAAAAAGCAGAAAATGTTGGCCGTTTAATTAGTGAAGCCTATCAGTTATCTGATGATGCTGATTTATCATACAAGGCTGGAGAAATTGAAAAAGAAATAAAATTTTATAATCAAGTCAAAGATAAATTTATAGAGATTGAGGCTATATTAGGTCTACAAAAAAATATAGCCGAACATCAAACAAAATGGTGGATACATTTTCGCCATAGACAGAAACTTCAAGTTATATATCACCTCTTTTTGCAACATTTAAAACCTTTGGGTTTAAATTATTTATTTATAGCTCTACAACTAACATATTATATGTTAAATATCGGCAAAGGTCATAATTTGCGCGATATAGAAATAACTCAAAAAAACGCTACAAAATATTGGATGCAATTATTGAAATGTAATATTACCAAATATCCCTATTTAGGTTAATTTGGTGTTTTGTAAAATATTTAAAGAAGCGAAGCGTAGCATTTAGTAGAGAAAGTGATTTGATAAATTAAGCTTTTTAGTGAATTGCGCGTAAATCGTGGTTTTGTTTGTATCGTTGCAGTTGACAACCACCTTTTTAAGAGGTTGTTTGAAAAGTGGTTGGCTATGATTTTAGGCACTAACTGATCCCCCCTAGCCCACGCCAGTCGCTCCACTTGGGGAGACCCCAAGACCGCGCTGGCTCCCCTTAAAAAGGGGGGAACCGGAATCAAAGTCCCCCTTTTTAAGGGGGATTTAGGGGGATCTAGAACGTTTTGTTACTGAGAAGAAAACTTTTCAAATATCCTCTAAGGTTCTCAATACTGCTCGGTTAAGCATTTTTAAATTGGAATTGGGTTTGGGGAAAAGGTTAAAGGGTAAAGGTTAAAGGTTTTTTCTTTCCCCTTCCCCTTTTCCCCTTAACCGACAAGTATTGCTAAGGTTCTTACTCATTCCCTACGTAGTCAAAAAAGCTGAAAATTACTGTAATCCTCAAAGACTCAGCTAGTTTTAGTGTCAAATAGCTATTTGTTTAGTATTTAGCCGTCCTTCTATATTTGCAGATATATATCGAGATAAACACTCTTATACATATAAACATATATTTCTTATATAGCCTAGTTTAAATATCAATTTATACCTTGTGTTCTTTCAAAAAAAGCTCCATGATTGATTTAGAAAGGCCATAACTATAGGTTGGTTAGTTAATAAGTTAGGACTTACGCACAGGTAACGGAAAATCGAACCACAGAGGCACAGAGAACACGGAGGAATAAGAGTTTGAGAGGTATTTTGCGTAAGTCCTGTAAGTATGCCGATATAGTTCATAAATATTTCCGGTTCATAACCAGAAAATATCTGATATTTATCTCAAATTTACTTAGGTTGGAGTTTGATTAACTCATGCTAGAAGGATGGATTCAAATTGTATTAACGCTACTAATTGTAGTAGCAATTACTCCTGTTTTTGGGCGCTATATGGCGCGTGTCTACCTAGAGCAAAGTACTTTTCTCGATCCGATTTTGAATCCCGTTGAGCGAGTGCTTTATTCTTTGGTTGGCGTTAAAACCAAAGAAAATATGACTGGCTGGCAGTATGGGCGGGCAATTTTATACAGTAACGTCGCAATGGGGTTGCTGATTTTCTTCATCATCATTAATCAAGGATGGCTGCCATTAAACCCAACTAAGATAGATGCGCCAACCTGGGATACTGCGCTGCATACGACTATTTCTTTTATTACTAATACTAACCAGCAACATTATTCTGGTGAAACCTACATGAGCTATGGTAGCCAAATGTGGGGACTTGGTTATCACATGTTTACTTCTGCTGCTACTGGTTTAGCGGTGGGGATTGCCTTTATTCGGGGATTGACGGGTAGATCGTTGGGCAACTTTTATGTAGATTTAATTCGCTCGATTACGCGAATTTTACTGCCTATTTGTCTTGTCGGTGGCATTGTCTTGATGGCAGCTGGCGTTCCCGAAACACTGGGGGGTGCGGTTGTATTCCCCACCTTGGAAGATGCGAATATCAGTCAGGCGATCGCTCGTGGCCCTGTTGCTCACTATGAAATTATCAAACAATTAGGAGAAAATGGCGGCGGCTTTTTCGCCATCAACTCAGCACACCCCTTTGAAAATCCCAACGGATTTTCTAATTTGATTCAGATTGTCGCCATGCTTTCGATTCCTACATCCCTAATCTACACTTACGGGTTGTTTGCGAATAACACTAAGCAAGCTTGGTTAGTCTACGGCATGGTAGGCATTCTCTATTTAGTATTTATCATCGTCACTGCCATTGGTGAATACAACGGCAATCCGGCTGTGAATGGACTACTGGGTAGTCAGCAACCGAATTTAGAGGGTAAAGAAGTCCGGTTTGGTTGGGCACAATCTGCACTATTTGCAACGAGTACAACTGGTACTATGTGCGGCGCAGTCAACAGTTTACACGACTCTTTCATGCCCAACGGCGGTTTTATTACCCTTTCCAATATGTTCCTGCAAATTATTTGGGGTGGACAGGGTACAGGAACCGCTTATTTGTTCGCTTATCTGATTCTGGCTGTGTTCGCTACAGGGTTGATGGTGGGACGTACACCAGAATTTCTCGGACGCAAGATTGAGAAGCGCGAGGTTGTACTTGCAAGTTTTCTGATTCTACTAGTTCACCCGATCGCAATTATGATTCCCGCAGGTATCGCCTTGGCATTTCCCGATCAATTAGCAGGAATTAGCAATCCCGGTTTCCACGGCTTTGCTCAAGTTATCTATGAATATGCTTCCGCTGCTGCTAACAACGGTTCTGGCTTTGAAGGTTTGGGAGATTCACAACCGTCTCCTTTGGCGATCGCTACAGGTGCAAAAACCACTGCAACTGCTTTGTGGTGGAACTTGAGTACCTGCTTCAGTTTAATTGCTGGACGCTATATTCCCATCATCGGTTTACTGTTTTTGGCAGATAGTATGTCTCGTAAGCAAGCTGTTCCCTACACCACTGGTACATTGCGAACCGATACTGGACTATTTACAGGCGTTACCGCAGGTGTGATTTTAATTCTGGGCGCACTTACATTCTTCCCAGTCTTAGCATTAGGCCCCATTGGTGAAGCTTTCTTTATTGCTAAAGGTATCGGCTAGGGAGTGGGGAGCGGAGGTGCGGAGGTGCAGGGGAGCAGGGGAGCAGGGGAGCAGGGGAGCAGGGGAGCAGGGGAGAGTTAGAACACCATTCATCGACCTCGGAACTCCGTTCATCGACCTTGGAACTCCATTCATCGACCTCGGAACTCCGTTCATCGACCTTGGAACTCCGTTCATCGACCTCAGAACTTCATTCATCGTCTTCGGAACTCCATTCATCGACCTCAGAACTTCATTCATCGTCTTCGGAACTCCGTTCATCGACCTCAGAACTTCATTCATCGACCTCAGAACTTCATTCATCGACCTTGGAACTCCATTCATCGACCTTGGAACTCAATTCATCGACTTCGGAACTCCATTTATCGACCTCGGAACTCCATTCATCGACCTCGGAACTCCGTTCATCGACTTCAAAGACTCATGCTCAAAATTTAATGTATGCCAATTACTACTGATTCTCCCTCCCCCCGTATTCCATCTGGAACTCGTGACTCGCGCAAACACACTCCCAAAACAGATATGCGGGGACTTTACCAGAGAGCAATTCGTGAGTCATTTATTAAGCTCGATCCGCGAATTACTGTCAGAAACCCAGTTATGTTTGTTGTTTGGGTAGGGACAATTGTCACCTTGCTTGTTACCCTAAACCCAAATCTGTTTGGCACAATCCAGGCAGATGTTAACCAACAACGCGTCTTAAACGGGTTGATTACCTTTATTCTCTTTTTCACCCTCGTTTTTGCCAACTTTGCCGAAGCCGTAGCTGAAGGACGCGGGAAAGCACAAGCTGATTCACTGCGATCGACGCGATCGGATACGATCGCTAATAAAATCCTCCCCGATGGTTCCATAGTAAAAGTCAATTCTACGGAACTGCGACGGGGCGATTTGGTAAAAGTGGTTGCAAATAATATGATTCCCGCCGATGGGGATGTAATTAAAGGCATCGGCTCAGTGGATGAGTCGGCAATTACTGGGGAATCTGCCCCGGTATTGAAGCAACCAGGTACAGATATTGCTAGTTCGGTGACAGGTGGTACACGCCTACTCTCCGATGAGTTGACAATTCGCATTAGTGCCGATCCCGGTCAAGGCTTTATCGATCGCATGATTGCCTTAGTAGAAGGAGCAGAACGCAGCAAGACTCCCAATGAAATTGCTTTGACGGTACTGTTGGCAGTGTTAACACAGGTGTTCTTAATTGTGGTAGCGACAATGCCCCCATTCGTCGGCTACATCGCCAGTTTTATCAGCACAGCCTTTGGAGTTGAGGCAGGAAACAGTTTGCGGGCGGGTGCTAGCGTTGCTATTCTCATCTCGCTATTGGTAGCATTAATTCCCACAACTATCGGTGGTTTACTCAGTGCGATCGGTATTGCAGGGATGGATAGAGTTGCCCAGTTTAACGTCATTGCGACCTCTGGTCGAGCAGTAGAAGCTTGCGGTGACATCAACACCTTGGTGCTTGATAAGACAGGCACGATCACCTTGGGGAATCGGATGGCTGACGAGTTTATTCCTTTGGATAATCACTCAATCATAGATGTGGCACGAGTCTCCCTAGCTGCTAGCTTGTTTGACGAAACGCCAGAGGGCAAATCGATTGTGATATTGGCAGAAAAGTCCCAGGCTGGGGTAGACTTTAACATTGACAAAGCCGAAGGTGTAGAATTTTCCGCCAAAACCCGGATGAGTGGTACGAATTTACCCGATGGTAAACAAATTCGCAAAGGTGCGGTGGATGCCATTAAGGGATTTGTCCGTTCCCGTGGCGGTAACGTTCCTGATGATATAGATGCAGCTTATGAGCGAGTTTCCCGGTTGGGCGGTACACCCTTGGCTGTTTGCCAAGATGACAAAATTTATGGTGTCATCTATCTCAAAGATATTGTCAAACCCGGTTTGCGGGAACGATTTGACCAACTCCGCCGCATGGGTGTTCGCACCATCATGCTCACAGGTGACAATCGAATTACCGCTTCGGTGATTGCCGAAGAAGCTGGGGTGGATGATTTCATTGCCGAAGCGACTCCAGAAGACAAAATTGAAGTGATTCGCTCGGAACAATCTCAGGGGAAACTGGTGGCAATGACAGGGGATGGTACGAACGATGCACCTGCTTTGGCTCAAGCAAACGTGGGTGTGGCGATGAATTCGGGGACGCAAGCTGCCAAAGAAGCTGCTAACATGGTGGACTTAGACTCAGATCCCACGAAGCTAATTGACTTAGTAACCATAGGTAAACAGTTGCTGATTACTCGTGGGGCGTTGACAACATTCTCCATCGCTAACGATATTGCCAAGTATTTTGCGATCATTCCCACAATCTTTGCCGCCGCTGGAATCGGCGCACTTAATATTATGGGATTAAAGAGTGCCCAATCTGCGATCGTCTCGGCGCTGATTTACAACGCCTTAATTATTCCGGCATTAATTCCGCTAGCACTCAGAGGGGTGAAATTTTTACCTTTAACAGCAGATCAACTGCTACGTCGTAACATCTTGATCTTTGGTCTTGGCGGTATCGTTGCTCCCTTCATTGCCATCAAACTGATAGATATAATCCTACCTTTGTCTTAATTTACTATGAAACCCGCTCATATCCGACGCACTATTGCTACATCCCAAGTATTAGAAGAAATAACTGAAATCTGGTGTCAATGGCGTAGACAAAAGCTACCACTGTATTTATTCTTGGCGATGTGTTTCAACCTAGTGGTTGCACCTATGGTTTATGCAGCTACTGGTGAAGAACTTTCCCGCAGTCAATCTTGGGGATTGGGATTGTTAGGACTGACGACACTAGGGCTTTCCATCTATTTATTTTTTGTAATGTTTGTACCGGAGAAATTCTAATGAGTTTTGCACGTGAAGCTGGTAGAGCTGTTCGGTCTACCTTAGTACTCTGGGTTATTGGAGCGATTATTTATCCTTTTGCGATGATTGCCATTGGGCAAATTGTGTTTCCCTTTCAAGCAAACGGTAGTCTCCTGAAAAATGCTACAGGTCAAGTTGTCGGTTCTGCTTTGATTGGTCAACCTTTTAGTAGCGATCGCTATTTTAACAGCCGCCCCAGCACTACGAGTTACAGCACAGCCGATCCCAAAAAAGATGATGCGGGAGTTTTGCAAACCGGGGTTTCTGGCGCTAGTAACTTGGCTCCCAGTAATCCCGCATTAATGGAACGCATTAAGGGTAAAGATGACCCAGACCCCAGCAAAAAAGTAGAGGGTGACTTCAATCGTCTGAAAAAAGCAGGTGTGCAGCCGACTGGCGATTTAGTCTACACCTCTGGTTCTAGCCTTGATCCGCATATTACCCCGGAAGCTGCGATCGCGCAAATTGCACGAGTAGCCAAGGCGCGAGGAGTTCAACCGAATCAACTCGAAACTTTGATTGCTCAAAACACCGATGGGCGCTTTCTCGGCATCTTTGGCGAACCTGGAGTTAATGTGTTAAAGCTGAATTTAGCTCTGGATAAGATTAAAGGATAAAAGCTTAGTAAATAGTGAATAGTCCTCCTATTCGGAATAGTAATCTTTAATGATTACTGAGAATTGAAAACTTTAGATTCTCGATTTATTTAATAAATCGAGAATCTTGTTTTTACTAGGGATAAACAAAATCTATATCTCTAAATATATACCTGTTTATCTAATTAATAAATGCATATTTTATTTAATTAATACATACTATATATCTTCAAAATATATCCTAAGAACAGCATATTTTTTATGCAAAGTATTGCACAATACTATTAGAGTTAAAAAACATTTTGTGTTGAAAAATAAAAAAGCTTTAGAACCAAGCCTGTTTGGTGTTTTTATCGAAGATAATAGCGTTTACTGTGGCATTAATTTAAGTGATATTAAGTTACCGAATAAATGCGTTTTTCTAGGAGTTTTAAGAGAGACTCAAGTCATTTCAGCAACAGATAATCCTAGTATTTTCGCCGGAGATTACATTTTGGCAATAGCAACCCATCCTATGATTGTTCCCGCTCTCAAAGTTACTCTTAAAAAAATCCATTCTGTTTACTATTCCCTGAATAGTTGCTTATTGGAAGCTCGACTAACAGACAGTCAATCTGTTAATTCAGATTACTCAGAACTATCAAGCACTTTCAATTCCACATATTATTAGTAAAGATGAACATTTCCCGAAGAAAAGTAGAGGAAAATTTGAGCTTGCGGCAGTAGAAAGAAAATATATTTTTACCGCCTGCCTCCCTAAATTTACTGAATTTGAGTTCGACTAAATAAAGGTTTTTAATATGCATACTTCGGAGTTTTTCCGACTTTATGTATCCGCCCAAAAAAGTGTTCATCAGTCTACCCTGATTGAAGCTAACCTGTCTAAAGCAACACATAATGACACCAAACCACATGACGGAGACATTCCCTTTTTAGCAGTGTTTTTAGCTCACATTTCCTTCATGTTTGTTTGGGCAATTGTTGTTTTTCTCGTTTCATCTGTCTGCAAGGCACTAGAAGATCCCCCAGAAAATGCGGCACAAGATAAAGACGAAATAGTAAGCATCAAACACTTAGAGCAACATACCTGTAAAAAATGCCAATTTTTTAACAATAACTATTTCCTAAAGTGTGCAGTACATCCTACTACTGCTCTAACGAAACAAGCACTCAATTGTTCTGACTACAGCCCGAAATAGGTGAGTTTCTCACTATATATAATTCTCATGTAGCTGTAATCAGAGCGATGCCGTGTTAACCTGACAACCTTTAAACAAAGTTTGAAGCTTGGAAACTTCATTTGAAAAACCCAAACAAATTTTATGAAACAAAAAGAAACGGTATTTGTTATTCCGACTCATCGACTGAGAGATGTAGCACAGACTATCGAAAAGTATGATGAGAATTTCTGGGCAAATGGTCATGCTGTAAAAATTATCGTCTTTGATGATTCCAGCATTGCCAACCATGAGAAATATTACCCGCTTTTAGAGCAGACTAAGACAGTCAATGATGTGTTTTATGTCGGCCCTCAACAGAAAGAGCAATTTATTACATTTTTAAACGAAAGACTGCGCGATCGCAAGCTAGAATCACTAGTCAAAAACTTATTCCGACCTAGTTATGGAGGAAATCGCAACTTCACGCTGATGTATACCCTTGGACATTTAATGGTTAGTGCAGATGATGATATGCGCCCAGATGCCTTAATTGAAACTAGCCCAGAATCTTTATCAGGTGATGAAATATGTCGAGGAAAATTAATCAAGTCTAGCCAACAAGGTGGCTACGTCCACAAATCTTTTGACTTACTCACAGCTTTTGGTGATGTTCTAGGTCAAAAAGCCAGTCATGTACCAGAAAACTTCGAGGCTGGAGAATTAGTTCTTGATACAGCAATGGATTTAGAAACCAATACAACTAAAGGTTACTTTCGAGAGAATAGCCTTTTATTACAACAGGGGAGAGTATTAAATAATGCGATCGTTAAGATTGCCCAAACTTTTCGCACAGGAACTAATGATATCGATACACTTGATTTTATTCACATGTATCTCAATGATGAGAATCAAATTAGTCCCAATGACCTGAATGATTTTTATATTCTTACCAATTTTCGGCCTGTTATTACTAACAAAAATTGGAGAATGGATTGTGGAGTCGCTGGATATGATAATCAACTAGGTTTACCACCCTTTTTTCCCACTCGACTCAGGTTTGAAGATTATATTTATAGAATTTGGATACAGCAAGAAGGCATTGTGGCTGCACACGTTGATGCAGTCCAAAACCACATTAGAAATAACTATATGCGTAATCCTTTAGCTAGCGAACTATTTAATGAAGAAATATGTAGCTTGCTGAAAAAGAAGATTAAAAGCAGTGTTTATCATCTTGATGATTTGGGAATCAAGTTTGATTACTCTGGCGAAGTCACTTTACAAGACTCTGAGGAAATTTTGGAAAAAATCTCTGCTATCCACAGACAGGTAGTCAAAGCCTCAATTTCTACTCAGAATGAAGAACGTAAACTGTCTCTTCAATTATTTGCTGAGAACTTATCGAGAGTATTTTATGGATTTGAACCAGACTTTTTTCAGCAAAATGTTTCCAGAATTATCGATGATGTTATTAGCCAATTTCACGGTTCTCTAGAAATATGGCCAACTCTAGTAGAAATATGTTACTTTTACAAAGACAAAAAAGATTTACCACAAATTAGGGTAAAAAACAAGAAAATCAAGTCTAGGAATGGCACAAAATCGAGCGAAATTCTTGTATAAATATGACCTTTGGCAAATAAACAATCTGTAAGGTTTTATGATTCTTCATCCAGGGAAATTCTCTTAGTACACAGTTTCGTAAATTCGTTACCAATTCAGGGTTTAAGTTTTAACGCAGAGGAGCGCAAAGTTTGTTTGAGTCCATTCGCTACGAACTTAGACAAAGCTGTACTTAGACATATTCTTTCAAGACTTATACCAATTTAATGTGAAGTTGCACATATCTTGATCCCCCTAAATCCCCCTTAAAAAGGGGGACTTTAATAGATGTTTTTCCGGTTCCCCCCTTATTAAGGGGGGCTAGGGGGGAGCGAATTATATGCAGCTTCATAAAGAATTGGTATTAGGGATTTGAAAATAAAAAAATATCCCAAATATTTTTGTGATATGGGTGTCCTTACCCATCTCATATTCATAGGCTTTTTGGGGTTGAATGGTTCAGCCGATTTGAATATTGTGATTCGGACTGCTGTTTTGACTCCCAGTCAAACCTCCATTGGTATCGGTGGCGGAATCATAGCCCTTTCTGAGCCGGAGATGGAGTTTCAGGAAACGCTGGTTAAAGCTAAAGCCTTAATCGATGCTCTGCTTCTGACAATACACGAAACATCTGAACCAGATGTGTATCCCATTCTGGGATTAGAAGCAACAACCGCTGATAGTTATGAAAAATTATCTGACTAAATCAGGGGATTAATAAAGGATGGAGATGTGTTTGGGGTCGCTATCCCAACACAAAACTGGCTACTATTAAAGATTATTTACACTAACATTTATATTCAAATTCCCTTGGATAAAGATTTTTGGTACTGATTTTCAACCTGTAGAGACGCGTTAGTGCAGCCGTAAGAAGTACAATTTTGTGTATCCACCAAGGATTTTGGGCTTAACTGAACAGTATTGATTTATCTCCGACATTCGGCAGGTTGGAGGTTCAAAATAATTAACAATCAATAATTACTAATTTATGAGCAAAACCCCATATAGAAATAAACTTCCTTGATTCAGGAATAAATTTAAAGATAAAAAGCAAATACTGCAAATCAGGATTAAAAACAAGAAGCTAAAGTCCGTAAATAGCACAAAAACGACCGAAATCACCTTATTATAAACTCAACCTTTGGCAAATAAGCCATCTGCAAAACTTGACAATTCCTTATCTGTAAAAATTTTCTTAGATATATAGCTTAGGTAACAGCAATCTGATAAGATTCCCAACAAGTAGAATAATCACTTGTTCTCTTTTTCTTGAACCAACTGATTTTGGTTATTTTTTGGAAAAGGAAAATAAAAATGTCTCATCTATTGTGGAAAACTCTGGTACTAAGTCCAGTAGTTTTGGGAGTGACGGTGTTGGTTTCCGCTAAGGCTATGGCTGCTGCTGAAGTAGCAAGTTCTTCTGAAGATACAAAGCCAATAGCTGCTAATGCTTCAATATTCATTCAAACAGAGCAACCAAAAGTTAATCAGCAATTGGTTGCCCAAAAGACTGATGAAAATAAGGTTTTAGAAGAGGTTAATCGCTACAGCAACGAAGGCAAGAACCAGAATTCACTGTCTCAAGTCACATCAGTTTCTCAATTTTCTGATGTACAGCCGACTGATTGGGCATTCCAAGCTTTGCAATCCTTGGTTGAGCGCTACGGTTGTATTGCTGGATACCCAAATTCTACTTACCGTGGCAATAGGGCACTGACTCGTTATGAGTTTGCCGCAGGTTTGAATGCTTGTTTAGATCGAGTTAATGAACTGATTGCGACAGCAACTGCTGACTTGGTAACAAAACAGGATTTGGCGACTCTCCAGCGTTTGCAAGAGGAATTCTCGGCAGAACTGGCAACTCTGCGTGGTCGAGTAGATTCTGTAGAAGCACGGACTGCGGAACTTGAAGCTAATCAGTTTTCTACTACCACAAAATTGGTGGGTGAAGCCATTTTTGCCGTTACTGATATTTTTGGCAATAATAGTGGTGATGCCAATAATACTGTCTTTCAAGATAGGGTACGTTTAGACTTGCAAACCAGCTTCACGGGTAAAGACGTTTTACACACCCGTCTTGCAGCCGGGAATGCACTAGCCTTTACTCAAGTAGGGAATGGTGGTGGTGCTATCGATACTGCTGAAGGTACGCAAACATTTCAACTCGGCAGCACTAGTAACAACAGTGTCATTATCGACTGGCTGGCGTATTACGTACCCATAGGCCCAGCCCAAGTCTACTTTGCGGGCACCGGAGGTATTCATAGCGATTATGTTGCCACTAACAACCCTTACTTTGAGGATTTTGATGGCGGTAATGGTGCTTTGTCTACCTTTGCTTCTGAAAGTCCGATTTATCGGATTGGTGGTGGTGCAGGTGCGGCACTGACTTTACCCTTTGGTAAGGGTGGCAATTTTTTCAAACCAAGTTCGCTGACTATAGGCTACTTGGCATCAAATGCTAATAATCCTGGGACAAATCAAGGTTTGTTAGAGGGTAACTATGCAGCCTTGGGACAATTGAACTTTAGTGTTGGCGATCGCTTATCTATAGCTGCTACCTACGTTCATGGTTATCATGGTGCTGGAGGTGGTAATTTATTCGATCTAGGTGGTGGTTTGGGTAGCACTAACCGCGTCGTAGGTACTGGTCAAGCTAACACTCTAACTACCCTAAACGGATCTTCCAGTAATTCTTACGGTATAGAAGCAGCTTTTAGACCCAGCGACAAACTGTCAGTCAGTGGCTTCGTTTCTTACCACGATATCACAGGCTTTGGTGCTGGTGATGATTATGAAGCTTGGAGCTACGGTCTTGGGGTAGCCTTACCTGACTTCGGTAAAAAGGGTAACGTTTTAGGGATTTTTGCAGGTGCTGAACCTTATGCCTTTAACCGAGGCGGAGCTTTTGCTGGTACTGGTAATGATATACCTTATCACTTTGAAGGCTTTTACAAGTATCGCGTGTCAGATAATATCTCAATCACCCCTGGCGTAATCTGGTTGACCTCTCCTGGTCAAAACAGCAATAACGATGATGCAATTATCGGTACGCTGAGAACAACTTTCACCTTCTAAAGGTTTACGCAATTTGCTTTAGGGACGCATAACTATGCGTCCCTTTTGACTTCCGCCTTGCGGTACTGGGGATCTTTTTCAGGCGTTGCTATCAAGGGATGATTTTTGTAGGGTGGGCGACACGAGAGCCCTGAAATACAAGGGACGGGCAAGATGCCCATCCCACAAAAATAGCAAAATCATCCCGCAAATATGCAATGCCCTTTTTCAAAGCCAATTACCGATCGCAACCATTGGAGCCCAATATGCAGGATGATCGTACATAGTATTAACACCTTCAGATGGCGGTAATTTCTTAGCATGAATCATTCTGATTTGAGCCGTTTGCAAAGCCTCTGCAATACTCATGCCAGTGTTGCGATAGTTGGTGTAAAATGTTTTCACTAGTTCGGATGTCGATTGATCGGTAACACTCCACAAAGATGCGATCGCACTTTTAACCCCAACTTGCAATGCAACTCCAGCTAATCCTAGTGTGGCACGGTCATCGCCAACTGCGGTTTCACAGGCAGTTAGTGTGAGTAGTTCGACACTATCTGATTTGCTGTTGAGGTTTCGCAGTGAGTTTTCTAATTGGCTAATGGTAAGTTTTTGGTTTTTCCCGGTGACAATGAAGGTGTCTTCAGGAATAATCCCAAATTGAGCGTGACTAGCTATGTGAATAATGGGATATGTGGTTTTATCAAGTGTTTGTTGAAAACTTTCGGCGAGAAAATTATCGTCAATCAGAGGGGTATGATTGGGGAATATACTTTCAACTGCACTGACTTCATCGGGAACTGCAAAAAGCTGTTCAAAAGTCTTGCCGTCGATAGTGGCTTCTTTTGTCAAACCCAAAATTAACGCCTTTTGTGTACTGCGATCGCGTAGTTTAGGTGTGTTAAGTCGTAAACTGGGAGTTGTAGCAACCGCGTAGGTTTCAACTAAATATTTATTGAGTTTGCTGTCATAAAGTGCCGCCATTGGAATGCTACGCAAAAACCCATCCTGAATAAATACCAGAGTTTTGACTTTCTCCGGTTTGATATCCTCAGCAAAGGGGCGAATTATCCAATCATAAAGCTGTGATGCAATTGTTGTATCGTAGTTAATTTCTTCTCTTTTAACTAGTCCGGTGCGAAACTCGGCAATTTTTTTCTGTAAAGTATCGCTGCTAACTACTTTGTCACCTTGTTGATTGGGGTCTTCAATCCACTTAAATTTAGTTGCTTGATTCGGTAACTGCAATAATATCCCGGTTTTGCCATCTAAAATTATTGAACTCAAAAAGCCAGTATTCTTAAACGCTACACTATTATCTTCGAGGAGTTCGCCCACCTGTTTGGGATTCAACCCGCTCAAAATGCAATCATTGCCAAAATAATTCTGTAATTCTGCAAGTTTCAATGCATCGATGGTGTTAACTACTTTCGATAGTTCCTTGGCACGTCCTTCGTCTGCAATTGCCCCAACTCCTAGCAAATCGAGCCGCGACTGTGCCAATGTCCGGTATAGTGGGCGAACAACATCACGGAAGTCAAATTGTACATCCCGTTCGGCGGTCAAAATATCCTGGCGGATATCTTCTAAGGTATCAAATGCTCGCTGATAAGATGCGATCGCTTCTTCATTTCGCTTCTGTTCATCTAAAATCCGTCCGGCTTGCCACTCCCACAAATACAAGCTATCTTTTGCGCTTAACTTGCTGTCTGCTGCGATGATAGCAGCTTGGGTATATTTTAATGCTTTTTCATTCTTTAATGCTTTTTCGTTATCTGGGCTACATTCCCAGAAATGACCCAAAGCACCATTAGAAAATGAAATTAGACGATTGTCTTGTAATTTTTTACTTGTTAATACTGAGTTTTCAAGTAAATTTAATGCTTGGTTGTCACCATATAAAACCAGATGAGTTGGACAGTAGGTAAAAGGTGAACTTCCTTTAGCATCGTGCTGCAAGTATGCTAAATCAATTGCCCCATAGACTTTTGTGGCGGAATCGGGCAAAGCTTCGAGAACTTTTAAAGCATCCTTCAGGGCTGTGTTAAACTCCTCATCATTAATAAATTTGCTCTTATTTGCCTGGGAAGCCAACTGAATGAAATTTAATAATCCCCGTATCTCTGCTAAAGGTTGTTTTTCGTTGCGGGCAAATTTTATACTATCTTGAAAATATTGATAAGCTTTGTCGTAGTCTTCTTGTGACTTTTTAGTAAATTCATTTTCTCTACTAAAAATCCCAGCCTTCTTTGCCGAATCGGCTTGTAACTCTCGCAATTGACCGCGACTTTTGTAAGCATTACCCAAACTATTAAATACCAAAATTTTAGATTCTGGACTAACTTGTTGGGCCGTGTCTAAATACTTAATTGCTTGGTCGTAACTTCCGATTAAACGATATGCTTCACCGAGAATACCCAAAGCCGCAACATGACCGCGTTTGTCGTTGTATTTGGTGGCGATTTGTTCGGCACTTTCTGGAGTGCATTTTTCTGCCTGAATTGGTTGATTTTCGGAGCTTTTCGACTTATCTACTAGTTTGCCACACAAAAGTGCGATCGCTTTACGAGGTTGTCCCAAACTGCTGTAAACTTGGGCAAGTTCCGACTTCATACGTCCAACTTGCTGGATATTATTCACCGTATTATAGTCATGAATTGCTGCCGAAAACGATGCGATCGCGGCTTTATTTTCTCCTGTTTTTTGGTAAGCGCGCGCCAAATTTTCATTTACAACCGCCATAACTGACGGATTATTTTTATCCTGATTTAATGCCTCTTGCCAATTTTTTATGGCATTCCAAAAATCTCCGGTATTATAGTTTTTAATTCCTTGCTCAACTAGTGCAGTGACATTTGGAGTTTGTGCAGATACAAGTTGTCCAAAAAATAAACATATTACGAGACTTGCCAAAAATAATACTTTAATTAATCGATGGCGATTTAGTTTTTGGTAATGCTGGGTGAAGAGACGAATTCGCTTTGTGCAAAGTCGCAAAGGCATAAAAAGTAAGAGTTTGAGATATTTATTTTGGAATTTCATATTTTAATTTAGTAATTTGTATAGCCAAACCAGTGCAGTCTTTTCCCTTAGAGGCTGTTTGATTAGTGTTAGCTTCAGGTAGACGCTTTAGAGAGTCCGCAAGCGTCTGGGAGTTTCGCCCATAAGCAACTAGCATGTGAATTCTGTTTGCTTTTATTTTTTAACTTACCAGAAATAGGCATTGAAAACCAAGCTTTCGGAAAGTGTGCAGTTTTCTGCAATTTATAGGACTTACGAACTGTGCCAACTAGTCATGGTATGCTTTTGGCAGGCGGTTTAAGGCTGATCGTACTCCTCAAAAACCAAAATGCGATGGCCTAGTTTCAATATAAAACTTATGTACTAAATAAATGCGATCGCACCTTGCATTAAGAACGTTGCTCTAGGGAAACTTCAAAAAACCGAAGAATGCAGGAATGCGATGCCCTATTGCAGAAAACTGCATAATTAACAAATATCGCCTCTTTATATTGTCCAAAAGTGCAGTTTTATTAGATACTCAAATAATCTATTATGAATAGCACCTATGACGATCAAATACGCCTTAAATAAGTTTTTGCAGTTAGGATTGACGGGGTTTCTGGGTTGGTTAAGTATAAATCTGTTCATTAGTAAAAGCCTGGCACAGCAAAGTAATATCGTACCTGACAACACACTTGGCGCTGAGTCATCTCAAGTGATAGGCAACTTTCAGGGACAACCAATAGAAGTAATTACAGGTGGTGCGGTTCGCCAAATCAATTTGTTTCATAGCTTTGGAGAATTTAATGTTAGCGCGGAACGGGGGGCGTATTTCTTGAGTCCTAGCGCGGATATTCAGAATATTTTGGCACGGGTTACTGGTAATAACCCTTCCGAAATTTTGGGGATATTAGGCACATTTGGTAGTTCTAGCCCGAATTTATTTTTAATTAATCCCAATGGGATTGTGTTTGGAGAAAATGCCAGGTTAAATGTCCAGGGTTCATTTGTGGGGACGACTGCGAACGGGGTACAGTTTAGCAATCAGGGAAACTTTAGCGCCACAAATCCCAAAACAGTGCCATTGTTGACTATTAATCCTTCAGCGTTGTTGTTTAATCAGATTAATCAAGGTGAAATAATTAACCGTAGTAGCCAACTTGCAACACTGGGAAGTCTTTACTTAATAGGTGGAGATATTACATTTGATGGTGGCATTGCAGGTTCGCAGGGAAATCGTTTGGAATTGGGTGCAGTTGCAGGAGGAACAGGAAATGTTGAGTTGATTGGTAGTGGTAATCAAATGCAGTTAGCCTTCCCAGAAGGTTTATCAAAAGCGGATATAGTTCTGCAAAACAACGCCTTAGCTGCGACAAATGGAGGGGGCGCAATTACAGTTAACGCTCGTAATATCAGCCTTTCTGGTAGTAGTTTTATTAGTTCAACACTTCAATCTGGGGAAGGTCAGCCGAGTATTGCTGCGGGAGATGTAGTAGTTAATGCAACTGGCGATGTCACGCTAGATAATCTTAGCGGTATTGTCAGTTTGGGTTTAGAAAACTCTTTGGGCGATACCGGAAATGTTGCAATTAATGCTGAATCCATTCGCCTCACAAACCAAAGCCAAATCGGTAGTAATGGTACTAGAAGTCGGGGAAATATTATTTTAAATGCGAAGGATAACGTTAGTCTCGACAACAATAGTTTTATTAATACCACTGGAATATTAAATTCGATGGGTAAATCTGGTGATATTAGAATTACAACTCAAAACATTAATTTAAGTAACCAATCTAAAATTAATTCTACCAACATTGGACAAGGGCAAGGCGGAAAGATAACTCTAAACGCTCAAGAAGCAATTTCACTTAATAGTGAAAGTAATATTTCAAGTAGTTCTTCTGCATCTACTTTTGGTCAGATTAATAATCAACCTAGTGGTAATATTGAAATTAAAACGAGAAACCTCACACTTGATGGTAGCAATACCTTTATTAGTTCTTCAAATCTTGATGAGGGAAGGGGTGGCGATATTCGCATTAGCGCTGATGATTCAATTTATTTGAATGGTGATAACACTAACATTAGTTCAACATCTGAGAAAAGCGATGGTGGAAATATTCAGATTGAAACGCGATCGCTTATACTGGCCAATGGTGGAAACATTAGTACGCAATCGTCAGGAAGTGCTAATAGTGGCAATTTATTAGTTAACGCTTCAGACTCCGTTAGCTTAAGTGGCATCACAACATTTACTAATCCACAAACTGGAGAGGCAATTACTACAGGAAGTAGATTAGCAACCGGCGCTTTTGGTACTGGCAAGAGTGGGGAACTAACTATTAATACACAACGATTGAGTCTTAACGATGGTGGAGATATTACCACTAGTACTGAGCTTGGTCTTGGAGGAAATTTGACAATAAATGCCAAAGACTCAGTAGAGGTTGTAGGTCGCTCACCCAATGCTTCCAGTACTATCTCTACTAGTACTTTTGGTTCTGGAAATGCTGGAAGTCTTAATATTAGTACAGGTCGTTTAAGTATTCGTGACAGTGGAGTAGTCACAGCCTTAACATCTGGTACAGGTAAAGCAGGAAATTTGACCATAGATGCCAAAGGCTCGGTAGAGGTTGTAGGTGGTTCACTTAGCTCACCTAATAGTCGCAGCAGTATCTCTACTATTACTTTCGGGTCTGGAGATGCAGGGAGTATGAGGATTAATGCGGCTAGTTTCAGTATTCGTGATGGGGCACGAGTCAGTACTTCTACCTTTGGTAAAGGTAATGGAGGAAATTTGACTGTTAATGCAGACGGTAGCGTGGAAATTATTGGTTCTTCTGCTGATGGTCGTTTTTTTACTGGTTTGGCTGCTTCTGCTGAATCAGGCTCATCTGGAAACGCAGGAGATTTGACAATTAATAGCCAAAATTTAATTGTGCGAGATGGCGCACAAGTTAGTACTGGTACATTTGGTGCAGGCAAGGGAGGGAATTTGACAGTCAATACCTCTAACAAGGTGCAACTAATTGGTACTTCTGCTGACGGTCGTTTTTTTAGTAGTTTGGGTGCTTCTGCTAATTCAAACTCAACTGGTGATGCTGGAAATTTGACGATTACTACTCAAGATTTACTTGTGCGAGATGGGGCAGCAGTTATTGCTGGAACATCTGGTGCAGGTAAAGGAGGGAATTTGACAGTCAATGCAAGCGGTAGTGTGGAAGTGATTAGTGTGTCTGCTAATGGTCTTAGCAGCTTGAATACATCCGCGAACCAAGGCTTAACAGGAAATGCCGGAGACTTAACGATTAACGCCCAAAATTTACTTGTGCGCGATGGTGGACAGGTGGGTGCAGTTACATCTGGTCAGGGTAAAGGGGGAAATTTGACTGTTAATGCCACAGAAAAAGTAGAACTGATTGGCACATCCGCAGATGGTAGTGTTCCCAGCGTTTTTTCGACTTCTGCTCTGGCAGGCTCAACTGGGGACGCAGGAAATTTGACAATTAAGGCTCAAGATTTATTTGTACGGGATGGGGCACAGATAACTGCTGTAACATCTGGGAGAGGTAAAGCAGGTAATTTAACTGTAAACGCTTCTAAAAAAGTAGAACTAATTGGTGCCTCAGCGGATGGTCGTATTACTAGTGGCTTGGCTGCTTCTGTTCAACAAGGTTCAACCGGAAATGCAGGAAGTTTAACGATTAATACTCAAGATTTACTTGTGCGAGATGGGGCACGGGTATTTACTGGTACATTAGCAGCAGGTAGGGCAGGGAATTTGACAATCAATGCCTCGAATAAAGTAGAACTAATCGGTACATCTGTTAATGGTTCTCCTGGTGGTTTGATTGCTTCTGCTGAAGCAGGTTCGACTGGAGATGCAGGAAATTTAAAGATTACTACCCAAAATTTACTGGTGCGAGATGGGGCACAAGTGTTAGCAAGTACGTTTAGTTCTGGTCGAGGGGGAAATTTAACTGTAAATGCTTCAGAAAGTGTGCAACTGATTGGTCAGTCAGTTAATAATAAGTTTCCCAGTGGTTTATTTGTTTCTGCGGAACCCAATTCAACTGGAGATGCAGGAGATTTGCAGGTTGATACCCAAAATTTACTTATAAGCGATCGCGCTGGGATATTTGTAAATAGTGTCGGGACAGGTAATGCAGGTATAATCACCATTAACAGCGATCGCATCAACCTAGACAACCAAGGTTCCCTCAACGCCAACACCCGCAGCCCAAATAAAGACCCCAACCGCGAACAAGCAACCATTAATCTTAACACCCAAAATTTAACCCTTCGTCATGGTAGCAACATTACTACCAATGCCACAGGCGAAAATGTCTTTGGTGGCAATATCAATATATATACAACAAAATTCTTAATCGCTTTAGAAAATAGCCGCATCAGCGCTAACTCAGATAATTCTCGCGGTGGTCGAGTTGTAGTCAACTCCCAAGGTGCATTTGTTGGTACTCAACCTAGCGATGTTTCCAAATATATTACAGCGACTTCTGGAGTCGGCTTATCGGGAACTGTTGAAGTTAATTCCCCTGACAATAGTTCCATTCAAAACAGCTTCATCGGATTATCACCAAACGTCATCGATACTAATGCACTCATCGCTAATAGTTGCATTTCACGAGGCACCAAGCGACAAGAAAACTCTTTTACCATTACAGGTTCTGGTGCTTTACGCAATAGTCCGGGAGATGTATTAATTTCAGCCTACACAACTGATGATGTGCGTAGTGTGGAACCAACACCACGTCCTTGGAAAAAAGGCGACCCAATAATTGAACCACAAGGATTGTATAGATTACCAAATGGGCAATTAATCTTGAGTAGAAGTTGTTCAAAATAAATATTGCACATATTGGGAAAATTCTATATGCAGTTTTCTGCAAAATGGGACGCACAATCATGCGATCGCACCATCCAAATCATGCAACTATATATGCATAAATGGTGAATGCATTAATTAGTCAATATCCCTTAATCTGAGTATTAAAGAAACGGTTAATAAATCGAAAACAACCAAAACCATCATTGATTAACCGTTGCTGATAAAAATCTTGTAATTTTTATTCACTCAGATTGAGAGGTTGATTATGTTTGCCAAACTATTTCGCAATACACTTTTAGCAACAGCTTTGGCATTACCAATAGTGCCATTAACCAACCAAAATGCTCTTGCAGACGAGCGCGATTTTTTAGTTTACAACAACAATGAGTTAGAAATCACTCAATTGTATGTATCCTCCACGAAATCTAAATATTGGGGTAGCAATATTCTCAATTCAGATATTGTTAACGGTTCATTTGACACCGTTACCTTTGGCAATAAGAGTAATCATTGTACCTATGATGTCAAAGCCATTTATAGCGATGGTACTTATGATGTCATGCGTCAGGCCGATCTTTGCAGTACCTATGGAATAACTTTTTATGGTCATGGAGGCGAGCATCAATAATCTTAGAGATTTCCAAATCGTTTCTTGATGATTTGCACTTTTATGCAATCATCAAGAAAACTATTATGGTATTTTAATTAAATAATAATATACTGTCCCAGACTTCAGCCTGGGAACACAATTTTAGAGAATCTACTAAGATCATGTCTGCTCTACTAATTATTAATATAGACATGATATAACATCATGTCTGCTTGATTAATTATTAAACATAAGTTGGATATCTGAGTATTTTATCCTCTCAGATACCCGATAGTGACTTGCAAAAATTTAGACCTTATCTTTTACAAATTTTACATATCATATATCAACAATGGGTTCATACTTTCGGTTTCCAAAGCTTTTTTTCATATTACTTACCTGCATCAGCATCACTCCACTTGCAGTATTTGCACAATCGACACCCCCACCAGGAGTCACAATTCCCCCCGATACACCAGGGAAAGTTGAAGAAACTCTACCCCAACCATCACCTACACCAACACTTGTGCCTACACCAGCGACACCAACTGTTCCCATACTCCCATCACCCCCACAGGAAAATCTACCCGATAACATCTTTCCTAGCGGTGAAAAGTTCTTTGTCAAAGAAATTCAAGTCACAGGCTATTCTGTTTTAAAAGATGAAATCATCAAGTTAAAACAGCCTTTAGAAAATAAAAACATCACATTTGAGCAGTTATTACAACTGCGATCGCAAATCACTAAACTCTATGTTGATAATGGCTATATCACCAGTGGTGCATTTATTTCTAACAATCAAAATGTCGCTAGCGGTGTCGTGCAAATTCAAGTTGTCGAAGGCGAACTCGAAGGAATTTCCATTTTAGGGTTACAAAGATTGCAGCCTGGGTATGTGCGTTCCCGGATTAAACGCCTTGCAGGTAAGCCTTTAAATCAAAAAAGTATCGAACAAGCGCTACAACTATTACAACTTGACCCGGTGATTCAACGAGTTAATGCTGAGTTAACCGCAGGTAGCACTCCCGGAAATAATATTTTACAGGTGACAATTACCGAATCGCCACCATTCCACCTTGGAGTTACCTTTGCAAATAACCAATCAACTAGCGTCGGCTCAGAACAAGGGAGTGTTTTTCTTGCTCACGATAATTTATTAGGATTTGGCGATAAATTTAGTGCTGAATATGCTGTTAGCGAAGGTTTAGACATTTACGATATCAATTATTCTATTCCCTTTAACGCCTTAGATGGAACCATTGGTGTCCGCTACAGCAACAGCGCTAGCCGCATTATTGAAAGCGAATTTCGTGACTTAAATATCCGCAGCGAAGCCGAAACCCTTTCTTTTAACGTCCGTCAACCGCTAATCCACACGCCAAACAGAGAATTAGCTTTGGGTTTAGCATTCGATTTACGGCGCAGTCAAACTTACATCCTGAATGATATCCCCTTCTCCTTTACCGAAGGGCCCGAAGATGGGGAATCAAGAGTTACGGTAATCCGTTTTTCTCAAGATTGGTTACAACGTAATGCTAACAGTGTTTTAGCGGCGCGATCGCAATTTAGTTTTGGGATTGATGCAATTGACGCAACCGTTAACGATAGTGGTACTGATGGGCGCTTTTTCTCTTGGGTGGGACAATTTCAATGGGTACAACGCCTATCTCCCCGCATCTTGATGCTAGCCAAAGTTAACACTCAACTTACTCCTGATTCCTTACTTTCCTTGGAAAAAATTAGCATTGGAGGAGTTGATACAGTGCGCGGTTACGATCAAAATCAAATTGTGGCTGACAATGGGGTAGTTGGAGGTGTGGAAGTTCGGATTCCCCTGGCATCAAATGTAGAAACAATACAGCTAATTCCGTTTTTTGACATCGGTACAGCTTGGAATAATCGCGGTATTAATGCCGACTCGCAAACAATTGCTAGCTTGGGGTTGGGTTTGAACTGGCAACCTTTTAACGGTTTGGTATTGCGTGCAGACTATGGTATACCATTAATGGGCACAAGCGATCACGGTAGTTCTCTGCAAGAGAATGGCTTTAATTTTTCAGTGCGATATCAGCCTTTTTAAAAGCGAGATTTTTAGATTGAGGGCGTTTATAATTCACGTCTGATGTGAATTATAAATTTCAGGATTGACACAATTAGCCAAGCGATCGCCCCTCAACCCCGCAATTAAATTAGCGATCGCCATTGTTGCCATTTTTGAGCGCGTTTGACGGCTGGCACTGCCGATATGCGGGGCAATAATTAGATTTTCTAAGGTTAACAACAGGCTATTACTAGGAATCGGTTCGGGTTCAGTGACATCTACAGCCGCAGCAGCAATTTGACCGCTTGCAAGGGCGCGATATAGAGAATCTGGATCTACAATAGTTCCTCGCGCCGTGTTAATCAAAACAGCCGATCGCTTCATCAATTCAAATTGGCGATCGCTAATTAAATGATAAGTATCATCAGCCGATGGTGTGTGCAGTGTCACAAAATCTGACTCTTGGAGTAAGTGTTCTAACGTAGCAAACTCCACACCTAAAGATTGTTCTAATTCCGAGCTGCATCGTTGCCTACTCGTATACAAAATCCGCATTTCAAACCCTTTGGCACGACGAGCGATCGCTTGACCAATTCGCCCAAAACCAACAATTCCCAAGGTTGCACCTGTAACATTTGGCCCCAACAATAAATCTGGTTCCCAAGTCTGCCACAAACCTGCACGCGTAAACCGATCTGCCTCCACTACGCGCCGTGCAGCTGCCATTAGTAATGCCCAGGCGAAATCTGCGGTAGCATCGGTTAACACCCCAGGAGTATTACCGACGGGAATTTGTCGTGCCGTAGCGGCGGCAATGTCAATGTTATCGTAACCCACCGCCATTTGACTTATGACTTTGAGTTTCCCGGTTTCTATGAGTTGCCGATCGATTTGGTCAGTCAGCAGACATAGCAATCCATCTATTTCCTTCACTTTTTCTAGTAAAATTTCGTATGGAGGGGGTTGGCGTTCTGGCCAAACTTCGACAATGGCAAGCGATCGCAGTTGCTCTAATTCGATGGGTAGGCGACGAGTAATGAAGACTTTAGCCTGAAGCATAGTTTTAAAATGATTTTTGGATAAAGGGACGCTTCTTGCATCGGTTTGTCCTTAAAATATCATGGCGTAAATTCAAAACCTGATAAAGTTGGTTTTTATTCTGTGAAAATGAGCCGTGATGTTCCAATCAAGCAGTAGAAAGTTTACAGACAATCATCACAAGCCGTTGGAATTCAAAAGCTTGTCAAAATGTTCTGCCAGAAACTTACTCGGTGAAGTAGACTTTCTGAGGATTGCTGTAAGCTTGAAACAGGATCAAAAGCAAAAAGGAAAACTGGGTCAATTTTTGACTCCTGCTCCAGTAGCAGAATTAATGGTTGGGATGTTTGGCAAACTCGATCTTCCTCAAATATCTTTACTTGATGCTGGAGCAGGAGTTGGCTCATTGCTTGCAGCCTTTGTAGCTAAACTTTGTCACAGTCAAAAACGTCCAGCTAATTTAGATATTATTGCCTATGAAATCGATCCTTTTCTGATTGGGTATTTGCATCAGACATTGAAATTATGTGATAGAGAATGTCAAATAGCTGGGATCTCTTTAAACTATGAGATCCGAGATACAGATTTTATTGAGGATGCAGTCAGACTTATTGCCCCTAGTTTGTTCGATAATCCTGACAATTGCAGATTTACCCACGCTATTCTCAATCCCCCATATTTAAAAATTAACGCTAATTCCAAAGTTCGTGATTTGTTACGTTCCATAGGATTAGAAGCCAGCAATCTATATACAGGTTTTATCGCTGCTACAGTTCAGCTTCTTGAATCAAGAGGAGAGCTTGTAGCTATTTCGCCGCGTAGTTTCTGTAATGGGCCATATTTTAGAGACTTCCGCAGAATGTTTTTGGAAATGATGGCTTTAGACCAGATACATCTTTTTGAATCTAGACAAGATGCTTTTAGCGATCGTGAAGTTTTGCAGGAAACAATTATTATTCATGCTGTTAAACAAAAACCAAAATTTGACAATGTAACCATCAGTACAAGTTCAAATGCTGATGATGATTTTATGCTGTCAAATTCATTAGCTTATACAGAGATAGTTCTTCCTAATGACTCACAACAATTTATTCACATTATCCCCGATACATTAAGTCAGCAGGTCATTGAAAAAATGGCTAATTTTACCTGCACATTAAAAGACCTAAAATTAACTGTATCAACTGGACGTGTTGTAGATTTTCGTGCTAAAGAATATCTTTGTTTAACACCAAAAGAAGATACTGTCCCCTTGATTTATCCATTGAATTTTTCAGCAGGATATATTGAGTATCCCAAGGTAACTAAAAAGCACCAAGCTCTGGTATATGCAGAAGAAACTGCATCTCTTTTAGTACCAAATGAACATTATGTTTTGACTAAACGATTCTCCTCAAAAGAGGAAAAAAAACGAGTTGTTGCCGTTGTATATGATGCCAACCAAATTAATTGTTCTTGGGTAGGTTTTGAAAACCACCTGAATTATTTTCACAAGGACGGAAGAGGACTTAATCTTACCCTAGCACGTGGTCTTGCTGCTTATCTTAACTCTAGTCTGGTTGACGCATTTTTTCGGTTGTTTAATGGACATACTCAGGTTAATGCTACCGATTTACGAAATTTAAAATATCCGACAATAGCACAACTAATGACTATAGGGCTATATATTACTGAGCATTTTCCATCGCAGAAAGAAATTGATCAACTTCTGCAAGAAGAGTTACTGAGTATGAGCAATCAGTCTGAAAACAACCCCTTAATAATTAAAACCCGTATTGATGAAGCACTACAAATTCTCATTGAACTTGGACTTCCACGAGCACAACTTAATGAGCGTTCAGCCTTAACTCTGCTGGCTCTAATTAACTTAAAGCCAACAGATCATTGGGAAACTGCTGCATCTCCCCTAATGGGAATTACGCCAATGATGGAATTTATGGCACTGCACTATGGCAAAACATATAAACCTAATACACGGGAAACTGTTCGCCGCCAAACAGTCCATCAATTCTTAGATGCGGCTTTGATAATTGTAAATCCAGATGCACCTGAACGCCCCGTTAACAGTCCGAAAACAGTATATCAGATTGAAGAAAGTGCGCTTGAACTTTTACGTACTTATGGAACGACTGAATGGAAAAAGAGTATTCATACTTACCTTGCTTCAGTTGAAACTTTGAAACAACGATATGCTCAGGAGCGGGAACTATCGCGTATTCCGATAGTGATTGAAGGAGAAGTGAAAACTCTATCGCCAGGTGGACAGAATATTCTGATCGAAAAGATTATTAAGGAGTTTGCAGAACGTTTTACACCTGGAGGAAAACTGATTTATGTTGGTGATACAGATGAAAAATTCGCGCATTTTAATGAAGTGGCATTGAGAGATTTAGGTGTTACTATCGATTCTCATGGTAAAATGCCTGACGTGATTATCCATCATCTAAAAAATGATTGGCTGGTTTTAATTGAAGCTGTAACTTCTCATGGGCCAATTAACCCTAAACGGAAGAAAGAACTTGAAGTTATCTTTGCCGATCTAAAAATTCCCCTTGTAATGGTGACAACTTTTTTAAGTCGGAAAGCGATGGTAGAGTATTTGGCTGAAATTGCTTGGGAAACCGATGTTTGGGTTGCGGAAGATTCTACTCATCTCATTCACTTTAATGGAGAATATTTATTACAGGCTTACAAAGTAGATAGAGACTCTGAAACAGATTGAAGAAGAATTCAGAAGTCAGAATTCAGGAGTCAGAATCAAGACGCTCGTGGACTCGCTAACGCTACGCTATCAGTCGGGGATTCAGACCCGCAACTTTCTTGTTGACCACTAAATTGGAAATTTAGTGGGGGTGCAAAAACTCCGATTATTCATCTGCTTTTTCAGTCAGAATACCCAACTGAATTCTGACTCCTGACTCCTGAATTCTGTTCGATAAACTATTATTAAAAGTAAACGATCGCTAGCTTATAAGTTGTCTTTGAAGCAATATCGGTATCAACAATATTGTCATATAGATCCAATAGTTCATACAAAGCGTAGTAGAGTTAAAGTAAGAAATCTGAAGGTACGTCGATCGCTCCCAAAGCAAAATTGTCGCCATGACTAACTCAACTCCAATGGATGACGAGAAAAAGCTCCCCAAGAAGAAAGGCAAGTCCCTTCCTCCCAAGCTGATTATCTGGTTAGGAAAGTTTATCTGGACGACTATGTGGCAGATAATGATGTCAAACCTTGCTCCTCGCAATCAGTCGGGAGCATATATTCGTCCTAATAGCCAGTTTCGCAAGTTCATCGGCACAGATGAAGGGAATCCACACCCACCAGCCACGGGGCGCTACAAACTCTATGTTGGGCTGGGCTGTCCTTGGGCGCATCGAACTTTAGTTGTGCGATCGCTTAAAAAACTCGAAGCGGTAATATCAGTATGTATCGTCTCTCCTTCGCCCATTGAAGGCGGTTGGATATTTAACGATGAAGTTGAAGGTTGTCGCACACTGGCTGAATTTTATCAGCAGGCAGAACCCGGCTACAGTGGACGCTCTACAGTTCCAGTACTATGGGATAACCAAACAAAAGCGATCGTCAATAATGAGAGTTCAGAGATTATCGTCATGCTGAACTCTGAGTTTAACGAGTTCGCTAACAATCCGACGCTAAATCTTTACCCAGAAGAACTTAAAGAGAAAATTGACTGGTGGAATGAAAAGATTTATCACGCGGTAAACAACGGTGTGTATCGCTGTGGCTTTGCCCAGACTCAAGAAGCATACAATCAAGCTTGTAATGAACTGTTCGCAACTCTCGATGAAATTGAACTTGCATTGCAGACTAATCGCTATCTCTGCGGTGAAAAGCTGACACTTGCAGATGTGCGTTTATTCACAACATTATTTCGGTTTGATAGTGCCTACTATGGGCTGTTTAAATGCAATCGGCAGCGAATTCGAGACTATCAGAATCTCGGAGCTTATCTGCGCGATTTGTATCAGCTTCCAGGTGTGGCTGACACTTGCGACGTAGAAACTGTGAAGCGGGACTACTACGGAAACCTATTCCCACTCAATCCCGGCGGGATTATTCCCAACGGCCCTGATATGTCCTATCTTAATCAACCACACGATCGCGATCGCATTGGCAAAGTGAATGCTTCATGAACCAGATTAATCGAGTTGCAATTGTCGGTGGAACTCATGGCAATGAATTTACAGGAGCCTACCTAGTCCAAAAATTTGCCCAGTTTCCCGATTTAATTACTAGATCGAGTTTTGAGACAGTCACCCTGTTAGCAAATCCTCATGCTTTTGCCGCCGGAAGACGATATTTAGAAAAGGATTTAAATCGCTGTTTTCTCAAGCAAGATTTACAAGATCCGACTTTGAACAGTTACGAAGATTTGCAAGCTAAATTAATTCAGGATACCCTAACATCAAATGGGGATAAACAAGCCGATTTCATCTTAGACTTGCACAGCAGTACAGCTAATATGGGTCTGACAATTATTCTTGATAATAGTCATCCCTTAAATTTAAAATTGGCTGCTTATCTAAGCCAGCTTAATCCTTTAGTTAGGGTTTATCGCTGCTCTTTTAAATCAATTGCAGAAAACCCATTTGTCAATTCTCTGTGCGAATTAGGCTTTGCATTTGAGGTTGGCCCAATTGCCCAAGGACTTTTAAAAGCAACGCTGTTCCAACAAACAGAGGAACTTGTTCGCGCCCTTCTGGACTACCTAGAACAGTTTAACCAGGGTAAAATTCCATCAAATAACGAAACCTTGATTCTCTATGACCACTTATCAGTTGTGGACTACCCAAAAAAATCGGATGGTACAATCTTTGGGATGATTCATCCAGAGCTTCAGGATAAGGATTATCAAGCCTTGAACCCAGGAGATCCAATCTTTATAACTTTTGACGATAAAACAATTATTTATGAAGGTGTGTCTACTGTTTGGCCAATTTTTATTAATGAGGCAGCTTACTACGAAAAGGGAATTGCCATGTGTTTAACCCAAAGGCAGCAAATCAACATCTAGGAGGGAGCAACGCGATTTTGTGAGAATTCTGCGTTCAAGGCAGGAGGCAGGAGGCAGGAGGCAGGAGGCAGGAGGCAGGAGGTGTATAATGATGTAATTTCTCCCAACTTCCTACTTCAAACTTCTTGCGCCATGAGTTACAGAGAACAATTTATTTGGCAGCGTGGTGTCAAGCTTGCCATTAACTGCTATCGACTTACCGAACAATTCCCGAAATCTGAGCTTTACGGATTAACTAGCCAGGGGGCAGAAGGCAGGGGGCAGAAGGCAGGGGGCAGGAGGCAGGAGGAAAGAAGCAACTGTTTTTTATTAATATGTAAAAGCGAGAACAAGGCGTTATTTTAACCTCCTGCCTCCTGCCTTTTAACTCCTGCCTCCGAATATATTCAATTTCTACACATTGCTTTAGGTTCGCTTCGAGAACTTGATACTCAGTTGATTATTTCTAAGGAAGTCGGATTAGCATCGGCTGAACTATTTATTCCTGTTTTGGAAGAAGTCGATAGGTTTCAAGGAATTTTAGTGTCAAGTATTCAAAAGATTAAGTCTTAAAACCCTTCTGTCTCTTGCCTCCTGCCTCCTGCCCTCTGCCTCCTGCCTCACCTCACAAAATCGCATTGCTCCCCATCTAGGATGTGGATCTCAAAGTACACACAAGTTTTTTAGAGTGGCTCCATAGACTTTTAATCCCCCCAAGCCCTCTCGAAAAAAAAAGCTGTTTTTTATTTCCTCAAAGGCTCAAAAAAGACTTGTGTTGCGAACGAAAGTACTTTGAAAAATGATTGCGACAGATGGATAATAGGTGTCAACTTAACGCTAAACCCGCTTGTTGACAACGTTTTGCCCTCACCCCCAGCCCCTCCCCGCAAGCCTACGGTGTACACACAAGTCTTTGAGAGTTGCCTCACAGCGTTTAGATCCCCCCTAGCCTTAAAAAAGGGGGAACCAGAGTCAAAGTCCCCCTTTTTAAGGGGGATTTAGGGGGATCTACGACGATTTTGGTTTTATACAAAGATGTGTGTACACCGTAGCTCCCAAGGGAGAAGGGGTTAGGGGATGAGGGCGTGAGGGATTGGTAAAACGCCTGTCCGATATAGTTTTCGGTTTAAGTTGACACCAATGCAGATAGATTCACACTAAGCCAGACGCACCAAGGTAATTCCCAATCCAAAATCCAAAATCTAAAATGGTATCAGCCCCGCTCGAACTATAGAACTTGACCAATAAAGTCCAAACCTTAGACTATAATTGACGCTTAAAATTGTCTAAATAATTTAACTCATAATGAAAACAAAGCAAAAAGGAAACAAACCAATAGCCAGTCTTTCTTTAGATTTGGATAATATTTGGTCTTATTTAAAAAATCAGGGCGTTCCGGGTTGGGAGACTTATCCTTCTTACCTGGATATCGCAGTACCTCGTTTCTTAGATATTCTCAAGCAATGGGATTTGACAATCACAGTATTCATTGTCGGTCAGGATGCAGCGTTAGAAAAGAATACCAAAGCAATACAAGCGATCGCTAGCGCCGGTCACGAAATTGGCAACCATTCATTCTATCACGATCCTTGGCTACATCTGTATTCAGAGAATGAGATTGAAGAAGAGGTAGCACTCGCCGAAGAACATATCAAGCGCGTCACTCATCAACATCCTATCGGCTTTCGGGGGCCAGGATACAGTTTTTCTCCAGCAGTATTGAAAGTTTTAGCACGACGGGGATATGAATATGATGCTTCGACTTTTCCCACATTTTTGGGGCCTATAGCACGAGCATATTATTTAATAACTTGTAAATTGAGCAAGGAAGAACGTAAAAAACGGGAAGCGCTATTTGGCGGTTTTAAAAAGGGTTTGCAGCCTCTAAAACCTTACCAGTGGAAACTAGATAAGGATAAATTGACTGAGATTCCCGTTACTACCATGCCAATTTTTAAAGTGCCAATTCACTTCAGTTACATAATGTTTCTGAGTACATTTTCTTCGGAAGTGGCGTTACTGTACCTGCGAATTGCCCTTTGGCTGTGTAAAGTTACACGCGTCCAACCTTCTTTGCTACTCCATCCTACAGACTTTGTAAGTCAAGAGGATGTACCAGAACTTTCATTCTTTCCTGGTATGAGTGTTCCCACCTATAAAAAGCTGGCAATAGTGAACAAAAGTTTAGAAATTATATCGAGTCAGTTTAATGTTTTGACTGTTGGACAACACGCTAAATTTGCAGCCGATGGACGTAAACTGCCTGTATTAGTGCCTCAAAATAGATAAAAATACGATTCCTAATGAGCAACAAAACGCTCATGTAGAGACGCGATTTATCGCGTCTTGAAAAACAAATTATCTACACCAATAATCTTTAACCAAAGCGTATTATATTATAAATCTTCAGGGATAAACCACATATAATTCTCAGGAAATTTACTGAACCATCAAGACAATAAATATTACTAATATATAGAGAAATATTGTCAGGATGCTGAATATGTCAGATTTACCGCTTCAGTGCCAAAATTTGAAAGATCGGGTTGAATCTATATTACAACTTTTACAACAAGAACCAACACTACGTTCTCAAGATATTACACATATACGAACTTCTTTAAGTAAGGCGATTTCTCCCAAGTTTGAAATTGTATTTGCAGGTGCATTTAGTGCTGGAAAATCAATGCTAATAAATGCACTATTAGAAAGGGAATTACTCTATAGTGCAGAGGGACACGCTACAGGTACGGAATGCAAAATCGAGTATGCAGAAGTAGATAAAGAACGTGTTGTTTTGACGTTTTTAAGTGAAGCAGAAATTCGAGAACAAGCAGTTTCTTGGTGTCAGCAACTAGGATTTCAGACAGTCACTAATATTAACCAAGCTGAGGTAATTAACCTGCTACGTCAAGGTTCTGAAGCGATTATTCAACAGGAGGGTGGTGAGAGTAAATCAGAACGTGCAAAACAGGCGAAGGCGTTAATGTTGTTGCTAGAGGGATATATAGTAAACCGCGATCGCATCTACACGGTTAATAATGCTACATATTCAATGGAGCAATTTAACTTTTCTAACCTTAAGGAAGCGGCTGGATATGCCCGCCGTGGTAGTAATAGTGCCGTGTTGAAGCGAATAGAATATTACTGCAATCATCCTTTGCTACAAGATGGTAATGTAATTATTGACACGCCGGGGATAGATGCACCAGTAGAGAAAGATGCACAAGTAACTTATGCCAAAATTCAACATCCTGATACTTCGGCGGTGGTGTGTGTGCTAAAACCTGCTTCGGCGGGTGACATGACAAAAGAAGAAACCGAACTTTTAGAATTAATGCGGGAGAATGGGGGAGTACGCGATCGCGTTTTCTATGTCTTCAACCGGATCGATGAAACTTGGTATAATACTCAGCTACGGCAACGATTGGACGATTTAATTAGTGGGCAATTTGCCAATTCCAGAAAGGTTTATAAAACCAGTGGATTATTAGGATTTTATGGCAGTCAGATTAAACAGACAAGCCCACAAGATAGATTTGGTTTAGATTCTGTTTTTGCAGAAAGTATTAAAGGTTTAGATGGTAAAGAAGAAACTCCACAATTTGTCTATGCGTTTAACAACTACTGTGTAAATTCAGGAAAGCTATCTTCCAGTAAATTCCGTGTCTCTGTTAACGGCTTTGAAACTCCAAATCAAAATTATGTGCGGATTCTGGGAGAGTGGGGAAATGAACTGATAGAACAGTTAATTCAAGATAGTGGTACTGAAGAATTTCGCACAGCTATTACTCGTTATCTTACCGAAGAAAAGCGCCCACAATTATTTAAAAATCTTGCTGATGATTTGGAAGATGTTTGTATTAAGCTCAAAAAACATTATCAGAGTGTCCAACGCGATTTAGATAGTCAGCCCCAAGAAATTGAGACGATGAAGGCGCAAGAGTTACAACGCCTAAATCAGCAACTCCAGCAAATTGGGAGAGAATTTAGCGAGCATATCACAGAAGAAGTGAACCATGTAATTAATAATTCTTGTGATGCTTTTGAAGCAGATTTTAAGCAATTGCAATCACGAATGATTCGCCGCTTAGATGAATTGCTAGATACTTTTTCTGTAGCTTATGCTTATCGACGTGCAACCATTAGCCACCCTCGCAACGCTACCGCACCTTTGATTGCTATTTTAGTAGAGGCATTTTATTACTTAGCAAATCAATTAGAAGATATTTTGATTGAATCTTCTCAGCAAGTAGTTGCAAATTATTTCCAGCGGTTGATTGAAAAGATTCGCAAGTCAGAATATTATCGCCAACTGTATCGTTTATTAGATAATGATGGTGGCATTGAACAAGAGATCGAGAATTTAGAAAAAGTAGTTACTCAAGCATTAGTTAGTGCAGCTAGTGTAGAGTGCGATCGCTTTGTACGAGAAAGCCCTAGATTTTACGATGAAGGCACTTTTTCTATATATCAATTTCGCCAAACTTTATCACAAACTTCTCAAGGTTACGACGCTGAAAGTATCGTGGAAGCAGAACCAGCAATTAGGCAGTTATTGAAGTTAGATTTTGAACCAAAAGTTTCTCATACTATTCGTAAATCTTTCCGTCAAACCATTAATCAAACATTGAAAACTCAATTGATACCAATGGCAAATCAGCAATCAGATGAGATTTTGCAGCAATACCCACAGGCGCGTGCTTATTTGGAGAAAACATTAGGACAAGAAGCTGAAGAAAAAATTGCGAATAATCGACGATTATTAAATATTGTTGAAGAAAATATTGCAGCATATAATTCAGCAGCATCTAGTATTAATACTTGTTTACAGGCGATGCAATTATATGACAATCTTTTGCCTGTAATTGGTAATACAGATTTTATATAGAAATCCAGTTCAATTCTTGAAATAAATTACGAGTAAATACGTAGGGGGGAATATATTTAACAATTTAAATATATTTGATCTACCCCCTACTTTATCTTTGATTTATAAAAATTCTATTTTCTTAAATTTATTAATATCGAGTTGAATTTAAACCTTTTTTAGGAGAGTATTAGATACACATATAAAATGATTTTTGTTTATGAACTTACATTTAGAGGCATCAAGTAAAACAACTGAATCAAACAATAACTGGTATAAAGCCGATAATTTATCAATGAATTTCAGCTATCAATCCGCAGTGAATGCACTAGGACAAAAAGCACTCTCAGGGATTGAATTGTCATATTTGTTCCAAGATACAGTTATTTTAGTAGCTCAAATATTAGATATAAAATATAGTCGAATTTGGCAAGTACTTTCAGATAGTCATTCTTTACGTAAAGTAGCTAGCATTGGAGAGAACTCGTTAGAAACAGACTCTTCTGAGATTAATATCATAACGAATCAGCAAGTACAGAAGTTCTTGGAGAATACTCAGCCAATTATTCAGATCAACACATCCTATTGTCAGATAGATGAATTAACTATTCCTTCTCCTTCAGATAGTGTTGCTGGATTGAGTGTGCTAATTCCTGGTGCGAGTAAACCTTTAGGTTTCCTAGAAGTATATGCTACCGAGGCGAGGAATTTTTCTCCAGACGATATTCATTTTTTACAATCCATAACTCATATTTTAGCAACAGCGATTGAACGCAAGCGTTCAGAAGCGTTAATGTACACCCAAAGCCAAATTTTAGAACAAGTGACATTTGGGGTTAACCTATATGAAATTTTTAATAACCTTTGTATTTTGCTAGAGCAAGAATTACCAGGAGCATATTGCTCAATTTTAGTTGTAGATCGAGAAAATCACCGACTGCGGGGAGGAGCAGCACCAACTTTACCCCAAGAATATGTTAAAGGTGTTGATGGTTTGATGATTGGTGAGTGTTGTGGTTCTTGTGGTACTGCTGCTTATAGAGGAGATTCAGTATTTGCCACTGATATTGCCAATGATGTTTTATGGGCTGATTTTCGAGATTTTGCTCTAAGTTACAATATTAGAGCTTGTTGGTCATCACCTTTTACTTCACAAACTGGTGAAGTTTTAGGAACATTTGCCATATCTCATAAATTTCCTTGTCATCCTACTCCGCATCATTTAGAAATTCTCAAAACAGCCACCCATATTGCCAGTATTGCAACAGAAACCGTCAGAGCCGCAGAAGCTTTACAAAAGGCTAACAACGAGTTAGAACGAAAAGTTGCAGAACGAACATCTGAATTAAGAAAAGCTTTACTTGACTTACAACAGACACAAGCTCAACTAGTTCACAGTGAAAAAATGTCGAGTTTAGGACAAATGGTAGCAGGTGTTGCCCATGAAATTAATAATCCCATTAGTTTTATTGCTGGTAATCTCGAATATGCAAATCGATATATCAATGATTTACTAGATTTGATTGCAGTTTATCACGAGCAATATCCCCAGTTAAATCCCACCATAGCAGCCAAAATAAAAACTATTGATTTAGAGTACTTGTGTGACGATCTACCGAAGTTAATGGCATCTATGACAGTAGGTAGTGAGCGAATTACAGAAATTGTTCTCGGCTTACGAAACTTCTCACGACTAGATGAAGCAAAAATGAAGTCTGTAGATATTCATGAAGGTATAGATAATACATTAATGATTCTGAATCATCAGTTGACACTACCTAATAATTTACCTGATATCCAGATAGTTAAAGAGTATGGTAAACTCCCCAAGGCTAAGTGTTATGCCAACCAGCTAAATCAGGTTTTTATGAATATTCTCAATAATGCGATTTATGCCTTAAAAGAGAATCTGAAACATTGGCAGTCTACAAATCAGACACCAACTATTCAAATTAAAACTTCACTCATAGACAAAGAGATGCTTTTGATTAGTATTAAAGATAATGGTTTTGGGATGAATTCAGAAGTTCAGGAACATATTTTCGATCCTTTCTTCACTACTAAACCTGTTGGTAAAGGAACTGGTTTAGGTTTATCAATCAGTTATCAGATTGTTGTTGAAAAGCACCAGGGTAAGCTCAGTTGTATCTCTGCATTAGGTCAGGGAACGGAATTCCAAATTGAAATTCCTATTGAGATTTTAAGTAGTCAGCAATAACATCGCTTTGGCTCTTTGGGGTTCTGATTTTTGATTTATGCAAGAGGACTAATGATTTACACTTGCCATAACGACTCTGTACAAAACTAGATATGGGAGCATCTCACCATTGCAAATATACCAGGCGATTAGAAATCGCGGCTACACAAACAAAGTCCGCCTACGCGGACTCAAAGAATTTGAAACCCACGGAGGTGGGTTTTGTTTGTATAGCCACGAATTCCATTCGCCAGGACAGGCGCGTTTTTACACTCATTGAGATGATCCCACTAGATACTGGGTATTATGGAATTCCAAATAAAAAAATATCCGAAAACTGAAGCAAAAATCTTCTCTATTTCTCCTCGCTCTGTCTTCTTTGCGTCTAGAGTGGTTAGTTTATGGTTATGACTATCAAGCGTCGGGAATTTCTTGCAACCTGTGGGCTGGCTACCTTAGCCACTCAAATACCAACACTTACCGCCCAAGGTAAGCCATCTCTAAACACCATCCGCAAGCCGCCCCGCCTGCAACCTGGCGATACCGTAGGATTGATAGCCCCTGCGGGTATCGTTGACCCTAAAGACATTGAAGCAGCACAGAAATCAATCTCACAGTTAGGATTAAAAGTCAAGCTGGGGAAGCATATTTTAGATCGTTACGGCTATTTAGCGGGTAAAGACAGCGATCGCGCCCAGGATGTAAACTTGATGTTTAGCGATCGCACCATAAAAGCAATTATTCCCATGCGTGGTGGTTGGGGCTGCAATCGCATTTTACCCTTACTCGATTACTCGCTAATCCGTTCCCATCCAAAAATTATCATCGGGTATAGCGATATTACCACCCTGTTGTTGGCAATTAATGCCCGTAGTCAAATGGTTACTTTTCATGGGCCAGTTGCTACGTCTACCTGGAATCAATTTACAGTAGATTACTTCAAGCGCATCCTATTTAATGCTGAAGCTGTGACTATGCAAAATCTCAATCCTAGCGAAGTGCGGTTGGAGGTAATAGCACCGGGAAAGGCAAGGGGTAAACTTGTGGGTGGAAACTTATCAGTACTATCAGCAATGGTAGGTTCACCTTACCTACCTTCCTGGAACAAGAGCATTCTGTTTGTGGAAGAAGTTGGCGAGGATGTTTATCGTATAGATAGGATGCTGACGCAGTTAAAAACTGCTGGGATACTTAATCAAATTACAGGTTTTATCTTTGGGCAATGTACTAAATGTAGTCTTGGAGATGAACCGTCATTTACGTTAATGCAAGTATTGCAACAACACATACTTCCTTTAGGTATTCCTGCTTGGTATGGTTCAATGATTGGTCATATTAAGGATAAATTTACCTTGCCAATCGGTGTGGAAGTGGAAATAGATGCTGAACTTGGGACAATACGAATGTTAGAGGTGGCAGTCAGCCCCTTTGGGGAAGTCAAAAGTCAAAAGTCAAATAATTTTGGATTTTAAATTTATTTTGCGTAGCTTGCTTATTGCGAAGCGAGTATAAGTGATTTCCAAGAAATAAACGAACCACAGAGACGCAGAGAACACAGAGAGGGGAGAAATAGAGAGGGTTTTGTGTCCTTGGAAGTCCCTAAATTCGGGCGCAACTCATGGAGATAAATTCGCGTTCGGACTTTTTGAAATTTGGGATTGAAGATTCAAAATCTAAAATTCGCTGATTTTGATTAAGATTTTGATAGACAAGTATGCATTTCTCCTCGCTATGTTACGACTAACAGAAGTAAAGCTCCCGCTCGATCATCCTGAAGATGAGATCAAGACTGCCATCCTCAAAAAGCTGCAAATTACAGACGAAGAATTGATCGGTTATTCCATCTTCAAGCGTAGCTACGATGCCCGTAAGAAAGGAGAGATCGCTCTTGTTTATATTCTGGATGTAGAAACAACTCAGGAAACCCATCTACTCAAGCGCCTGAAAAAAGATCCCCATGTCATGGCTACGCCAGACATGAGTTATCGCCCAGTGGCACAAGCACCGAGCAATTTGACGATTCGCCCCATCGTGATTGGTACTGGGCCTTGTGGCTTGTTTGCGGGTTTGATGCTGGCGCAAATGGGCTTCCGTCCCATCATTTTAGAACGTGGGAAAAAAGTTCGCGATCGCACCGTTGATACCTTTAACTTTTGGAAGAAAAAATCAGACTTCAACTCAGAATCCAATGTTCAATTTGGCGAAGGTGGGGCGGGTACATTTTCCGATGGCAAACTCTACAGTCAAGTCAAAGATCCTCAGCATTATGGGCGTAAGGTACTAACCGAACTCGTCAATGCGGGAGCCTCACCAGAAATTCTCTATATCAATAAACCGCACATCGGCACCTTCAAACTGGTGGGAATCGTCCAAAGTATGCGTGCCAAAATCGAATCCCTCGGTGGCGAAATTCGCTTTCAAAGCCTAGTGGAAGATATTAACATCGAAAATGGACAGGTGCGGGGAGTCACCCTCGCCAGTGGGGAATATATCGCCAGCGATTATGTAGTTCTGGCGGTAGGTCATAGCGCCCGCGATACCTTCCAAATGCTATACGATCGCGGGGTTTACATTGAGCCAAAACCTTTTTCCATCGGCTTTCGGATCGAACATCCCCAGACTCTCATCGACCAATGTCGTTTCGGCGCTCAGGCTGGTCATAAGCTTTTAGGTGCTGCCGATTACAAACTAGTTCACCACTGCCAAAATGGTCGTTCTGTCTATAGTTTTTGTATGTGTCCGGGAGGTTTGGTAGTTGCAGCCGCATCAGAACCGGGGCGACTTGTCACCAATGGGATGAGCCAATACTCTCGCAATGAGCGTAATGCCAACAGTGCGATCGTTGTGGGCATCACTCCCGAAGATTATCCAGGAAATGCCTTGGCAGGAATCGACTTTCAACGGCGCTTAGAAGAACGGGCTTTTGAATTGGGCGGCAGTACTTATGAAGCTCCAGGACAGTTGGTGGGAGACTTTCTCAACCATCGTCCCTCGACAGTATTGGGCACTGTTAAACCGTCTTATACACCTGGAGTACACTTGGGTGATCTAAGTCAGAGTTTACCAGATTATGCGATCGCAGCCATTCGTGAAGCACTTCCCGCTTTTGACAAACAAATTAAAGGATTTGCAATGGATGATGCCGTGTTGACTGGGGTGGAAACCCGCACATCATCACCAATTCGGATTAAACGCAAAGAGGATTATCAAAGTTTAAATACAATCGGTCTTTATCCAGCTGGTGAAGGCGCGGGATACGCCGGGGGAATCCTCTCGGCTGGTATCGATGGTATCAAGGTAGCGGAGGCGGTGGCTTTAAGTATATTGCGAACCGTAAATCAAAAAATCTGAGAAGATACGTTTTATGGATGGTTGTTTCTAAAAGGGGAAAGGCGATCGCATCTTAGGAAACAATATCTATTGGTCGGGGTCTAAATCCCCGTCCCAAAACGGAATTGCTCTCTTCTCTACGAGACGCTCCGCGAACGTAGCAGGGCGAAGCCCATTGCGAATTGCGAATTGCGAATTGCGAATTGTTTTAACCCTTGGAATCATCAATCAAAGAACAGCCTTACTTAGTTCAAAACAGAAACTTTATTCAATATCTGTGGATTATATCGTGGTAATTAATCCTGATGATGTTTACACTTGCCATACATAAAATCAATTCAGTTTATTACTTGTAAACGCTTCAAAATTTCTTTTATAAAAAGTAGCTTTATGAATATTACCAGCATTTTATCAAACACCCAGATAACAGAAAAAGTTCGGATTCTGGTTGTTGAAGATGAGTATATCCTGTCAATGAATTTACAAGAAACTTTAGAACTGCTGGGATACACTGTTTTAGATATTATTGATACGGCAGAAACGGCCATTGAGAAAGCTGGTGAACTGCTCCCAAACTTGGTTTTAATGGATATCCAGTTGCGGGGTCAGATGGACGGTATTCAGGCGGCGGAGCTAATCTGGAATCGTTTTCAAGTCCCTGTCGTCTATATTACCGGACATTCTGACAAAAGCACTGTGGAACGAGCTAACATGACATTTGCTTTTGGTTACATCCTCAAACCTGTCAAAGAACAACAACTTTATGTTGCTATTCAAACAGCACTCAATCGTTATCAACGGGAGCAATTGTCACAATCTCAACGGCTTAACCAGTTGAAAAATAATTTTCTAGCAACCGCCTCTCATGAAATGCGAATGCCCTTATCGAATATCAAAACGACAATCTCCGTGCTAGAAAATATTCTGGAGCGAGAGGGCATTTTAAATTCAGAGCTACTTTCTCCATTTGAGTCTGTAGCTGGCTACGTAACTATTCTGCGTCAACAATGTGAAAACGGGCTAGATTTGGTAAACACTTTGCTGTCTTTGCAAATGATTGATACAGATGTATATCCATTAGAATTAACTTCATTTCAACTTCAAGATTGGCTTCCTCATCTAACCTTGTATTTTCGAGAACTCGCTCGTTCTCAAAAACAGATTTTCCAGGTTAATATTCCTCAAAATTTACCACCTATGGTTTCAGACTTAGGTGTTGTTAGCAAAATTATCTCCGAATTACTCAACAATGCCTGCAAATATTCTCCTCCTGATGAAGAGATTAGATTAACTGTCCAGACTATCTACATGACAAAAAGTGCAATCGATAAAGACGATCGATCTGGTATGACAATTAATTCTCAAGTACCCTTCTTTCAAATTACAATTAGCAACTCTGGTGTAATAATCCCTAAAACAGAGCAATCTCGAATATTTGAGCCATTTTACCGAATTCCTTACAACGATTTCTGGAAAATTGGCGGGACAGGATTGGGCTTGACATTAGTTAAGAAGCTTATAGAATTTCTCCAAGGCACAATAGAAGTTACCAATATTGAAGATTGCACAAGATTCACTGTCTTATTACCGTTAAGCCTGTCAGATTTATCATCTTAAGCAAACATTATATTTCTCTCCACGCGCAGAGAAAGAAAATAGATTTTACAAGTCACCTGGAAAAGCCTAGTCTTATACAGAAGAATTCAGGAGTAAAATACGTTTTATACCTTTCTTTCAGCTTTCTTCTATTTCATTCTGTGATGTTATTCATGCCAATATCAATTCTAATATCAAGCCCCACCTAGATACATTTCGAGGTAGGGCTTTTGTTTTTATGGCTGGAATCGATATGCAATCATGTATTAAGCGCGATGGCGTACACGCCCTTTCCGGTGGCGATCGCACTGGGAAATTTAGCCGAACGTTAAAGCTGGTTCTTCACAGAAGTTAAATACGGCTGACTCACTTTCTGATTCATCTTCAAATACAGCAGATATATACCATTCACAGGGCGAATCATTCGTATATTCAGCCCAAGCAATTGTCACTGTTTCACCCGATGGAATTCCTGAATCACTCAAGGTAAATGAAGCCCACTCTTCATCATCGACAGATACCCACAACTCTGTAATTGCTTGTTCGGTATCATTGGTAACAGTAAACGTGAATTGATCTGACATAAATAGCCTTGCCTTTTAGCGATAAATAAATTGCAGGTTGTCAGTCACCGATTATACTGCCACTTTTTTTAAACGTTGTCATCATAACTGCCAGAATATAGATTCAGAGGTCGTTTCAAGCTTTTTTGGCTAAATTTAAATTTGTTAAAGAGTATTAAAAATATCACAGGTAAGACGCGATGAATCGCCGTCTCTACAATAATCGGTCTTTTGTAGAGACGGCGATTTATCGCGTCTTTGTGATGATTTATCGCGTCTTTACGATCTAACAGAAGTAGTTGAGAGCGATCGCCTTAATACAACTCATATTTCATTAACTGACAAGGCAGCGCTCCGTTATACACCGCAATTCGCTGGGATGATTTAAGTCCAATTGATTGAGATAGTTCCTTGTTACCACTGAGTACAAACGCAGTCCAGCCTTTGAAGCGTTGTTTCAATACATCGCCCAAAAGTTTGTAAAATGCCCCTAAATCGCTATCTCGCCCCAGTCGTTCGCCATAGGGTGGATTGCAGAATAAAATCCCACTATCTGCGGGGGCGACAACATCAGCCAGCTCCATTTGAGAAAACCATACATGGTTATCAACGCCGCAATTTTGAGCATTATTAATCGCTTGCTCAATTATATTTTCATCGCGATCGCTTCCCCAAATAGGTGCAGTCAGGGTATCTAGTTGGCTCTCCTTAGCTTCTTGGAGCAGCTTTTCTAAAAGGGGCAGATCGAAATCGAGCCAATTTTCAAATCCAAAGCTATCGCGAAACAGCCCTGGTGCAATGTTCAGTGCCTTTAAGCAAGCTTCCAGAGGTAAAGTGCCAGATCCACACAGAGGATCGTAGAACATCTGGTTTGGTTGCCAACCCGAAAGTTGAATCAGGGCAGCAGCCAGAGATTCCTTGAGAGGGGCTACTCCCACCGCAGGACGGTAGCCTCGGCGATGCAGACTATTGCCAGAACTGTCGAGTTTTACGGTACAAAAATCGCGTTCAATATGAACATTAACCCGCACATCTGGGTCATGAAGCTCTACATTTGAACGCTCGCCCAGATTTTCTTGCTGCTGGTCAACGATCGCATTTTTCACCTGAAGAGAAGTGAAGTGGCTGTGGTTGAGGTGCTGGTTTTTGCCCGTGACATTCACCGCCAGGGTCATATCTGGCGTCAGATAGTTTTGCCAATCGATAGTCTGGATACCGCGATAGAGATCCTTGGCATCAAGGCATGGAAACTCATTGATATTCACCAAGATTCGGAACGGCAGCCTAGCCCAAAGATTGACGCGATAAAGTAAAGTGCGATCGCCCTCAAAGGCTACACCGCAAAACCCCGGCTCTACGGAATGGGCACCCAGTTGCTCTAACTCCTGAGCCGCAAGGGTTTCTAATCCGCGAGCAACCGTTGCAAAATACTGATTCATCCTCTAATCCAAAGCATTATCTTCACTGCTCACCCATTGACGCACTTTAGCTTAACTTATATCTGGTGACATTCTCTCTCGTTAAGTCTGCAACTATAACCTTAAATAGATTAGAGGCAGGAGTCAGGACACAGTAAATATTTTTTGAAAGAGATTATATTTTCTTCAGTTTAAGTACTATCTTAAATTAATTAACCTTGCTAATATCAAGCTGAAATAGTATTTAGCCACTTTCCAATACAACCCATCAATAAAAATAATCAGAGGGAAAAACTATGAATTTAGTATCTGATATTGTTCTGCTGCAAGACTTAACATCGTCATCTAATGAGGGTGTAGTCCAGCTTAAAGCCGTACTTCCTGCGACGGTAAATCGCTTAACCAACCCGAAGTTAGCAAAGATATTTGGTGATGACCTGAAATTTGGTATTGCCTCTTTCAAGGATAAGCCACTTGTGCCTTTTGGGGGTTACGCTGACTATGTATATCAACCAGAAGTCGCTTTGACAAATAATGTCACAACAATTAAAGACAAAATCTTTGGCTTTGAAGCTTTTGGTGGCAATGATGGGCCAGAATCACAATTATTTGCGCTCTTGTTCGCAGCTTTAGATAACGGCAGTCTTGGTTACAGAGTAGGTTCATTTCGTGTTGTGATAATAGCCACCGATAGTATTTATCACGTTGCCGGCGATCGCGCAGCAGTTAGTCCAGATAGTATTGGCAATAATGGAGATGCGATAGCTGATGCTTTTGAAGATTATCCACAAGTCGGACAAGTAAAAACTGCGCTAGAAGCAAATAACATTATTCCAATTTTTCTAACTACGAGTAATGTTGCAGCCAATTACGAGACACTAGTTACCCAGCTTGGTCGAGGTGGTGTACTGACTGTTGGTTCTACAAGTGAGAATCTTGCCGATCTCATAAAAGAGGCAGTTGCTCGAGCTAGAAATGCGATCGGTACTGATGTCGCTACAACCAAGGGAGACGATACCTTTAGTTGTGTGAATTTTTCGGCTGGCAATAAGGTTATTTTTGCTGGGGATGGTGATGACAGTATTTCGCTTTCTGGTGTTATTGGTAATCATTACATTGATGGGGGGGCAGGTTCTGACATCCTTTTTGGTGGAGCTGGTGCAGACATCATAGATGGGGGTAGTGATGACGACAACCTTCTGGGAGGCAAAGGTGATGATATTCTTTTTGGCAGTAGTGGAAAAGATATTCTGATCGGCAACCAAGGCAACGATTACCTACAGGGAGATAGTGGGGACGACTTACTAACAGGAGGCGCTGGTTCAGATAAGTTTGCATTTGCAACAGGATCGAAGTTTAATATTAGGGAACTCGGAGTTGATACTATTAGTGACTTCACTCTTGAGGAAGACAAGATCCAACTATCTAAATCTACCTTTACGGCTCTAAGTAATTCAGTCTTTCCGACTCAATTAAATTCCGCAGACTTTGCCACAGTGACGAGCGATACTTTAGCTGCAAGTAGTAGTGCAGCGATCGTTTATAATAGCGCAAATGGTAGTCTCTTTTATAACCCTAATGGTTCGGCGGATAATTTTGCTGCGGTTAATTCCGGGGGTAAATTTGCACAATTGGATGCTACCTCTTTTCCTGCTCTAACTACCGCTAGTTTTGAGGTAGTTTCTTAAGGTTTGTGTCTGATTTAGAGTCCTGCATTTTGTAACTCATCTACCTGAAAACTGCTTTAACAAAAAAAGAGGCGATCGCCAGGAGCAAATTAGACGGTATAGTTTCAAGATGTCTCTGCTTACCTCAATAGACTACTATCTATTTGAACCATCTTAAAAAGTGAGAACCTCCCAGGCAAATGAATTGAACCGAGATTAATCTATATTTTTCTAAAATCAATCATTGTCTGACGATAAGCATCTGGCAAACCTGTATCAAAACACTTGCCTTTAACAACATATCCTGTCATTCCCTCTTCCTGACGCAATTCTTCAAGACAAGATGTTAACTGAAATTCACCTCGTTCTCGGAAATTTTGGTTGATATGTTCTGCTAAAAAGTCAAAAATTTTCGGGGTTAGTAAATATAAGCCAAATATACCTAAAAAATCATTTTCTGACATTCCCTCTACACGTAAATGCTGTTGTGCATACTCAATAGTCGGTTTTTCATAGAGTTGGGTAACTGATAAAATCGAGTTTACCTCTTGCCAAACTCCTGTTACACACCCAGCTTTATGAATAATTTCTGCTGGCATTGTAGTTAAGCCAACAACATTTTGATTAACTTGTTCGTAAACATCTAAAACTTGACTAGCACAAGATTTTTTAATGTCAGATGCATAAATGTGGTCGCCTAACATGAGCAAAAACGGCTCATTTTGTACCCAATCCTTGGCACAAAATACTGCATGACCATAGCCTAATTGCTCCTCTTGTAACAAAATGGTAATTCTGCTACCTAAATCTTCCAAATATCGGCTATATTCTTGATTTTGTGGTGAAAGTTTTTCTAAAAGTTCTTTTTTGGGTGGGTTTTTCAAGAAATCTGCAAATATTTCTTTGTCATCTGGCTGCACCACAATCCCCACTTCTGTAATTCCAGCACTAATTGCCTCTTCAATAATTGCGAGAATCACAGGTTTTGCCCTACCATCTCGATCGATAATCGGAAAAAGTTCTTTTTTGACAACTTTAGTAGCTGGAAACAAACGAGTCCCGAAACCAGCTACCGGAATCACAGCTTTTCTAACTTTATTTTTTTGCATAAACCTCTCCTCCCCTCCTCTCTCTGTGCCCTCTGCGCCTCTGCGGTTCGTCATCCCAACTTCTCAAACAATTCCGCCAACACCACATTAGAAAATAAAAACCCTTGGGGATCAATCAAACGCAATCTTCCCTCTACAATTTCCACCCAACCTTTCTCAAAATACAATTGCAAATACCTGCAAATTTCCTCCACCTTCCCTTCACCATAAGCTTCCGCCAACGCCGCCAAACTCAAACCCTCAGCCAAACGCAACCCCAACATTAACGTTTCTAACAATACTTCCTTTAGGGGAGTTACATCACAATCAATTACACCGCCAGCTTGTACCCACTGGTAATACTCCCTAGTTTTACGCGAACGAGTGAAGCGTTTCCCCTCAACATAACTCGCCGCACCCATACCGAAGCCATAATAAGGGCGGTTTTCCCAATACACTCGATTATGCCGACATTGATGACCAGGTTGAGCATAATTGGAAATTTCATAATGCTCATAACCTGCATTAGTTAAAACCTGCTGCCCCATCTGGTACATTTTGACTGTGGCTTCATCCGTAGGCAAAGGAGTATCGCCAGGTTTGTAGTAACGACCAAAGGCTGTACCTGGTTCGATGGTAAGATCGTAAATGGAAATGTGAGTGGGTGTTATTGCTACGGCTTTTTCTAGGGAATCTTGCCATTGATCCAAAGACTGATGCGGCAATCCAGAAATTAAGTCTAAGCTAAATACGGGAATCTCGACTTGGTGGATTAGTTCCACAGCTGCAAAAATATCTTCAACTGAGTGCGATCGCCCCGCCCTTTGCAATAATTCTGATTGAAAGGCTTGTACGCCCAAACTTACCCGGTTCACGCCTGCACTGCGATAGCCTGCTATGTGGGCTAAATCAAAGGTGCCTGGGTCAATTTCCATAGAAATCTCTGCCCCAGACGCAATCCCAAAATGCTTCTGTAGCTCTGTGATTATCCGTTGTAGCTGCTCTATTGAGAGCAGCGAAGGAGTACCACCACCGAAGAAAATTGTCTTCAGAGGTTGACCAAATGCTGGTGTAATGGCAATTTCTTGACATAGCACCTCAACATATTGGGAAATAGTACCAGATGTTTCGCCCCGCAAGCGATCGCCTACAACAGACACCGGGAAATCACAATAAAAACACCGCCGTCTGCAAAAGGGAATATGCACATAAGCGGAACTCGCAATTCCAGAAATACTAAATTTTTTACTCATTTTGAGAAAAGTTTTAAGTTAATCCAACTGCGAATTAGAGACAATGAAAAGGAGGTGAGAATCCAGAAGTCAGGAGTCAGGAACCAGAATAATTGTCAAATCAAGCGTGTAATAACTTCTTGATTTTATTAAAATTATTAAGTTTGGGTATCAAAGTCTTCTTAATTCTGACTTCTGGATTCTGGATTCTGAATTCTTACAAAATAAGTAGTTTATTTACAAGTTTTTGTCTTTTTACAACAAAACAATGAAAAATATTAAGATAAAAGCCTTTAGTTATAATAATTGCAGATATTGTCAGCCTAAACCCTTAGTGTAAGTCAATATTGATTAGTTTATCTTACCGATGAAATAAAAAATACTTAACTTTATCGGTTAACACAGTTGCAGGAAAACAAGACAACCATGCTTGACGCCATTATTATTTTCTCATTTATCCTAGCAGCGTCGGGAATAGGGTTCTACAGCATTGAACTACTACCCAATGGGGCGCTAGATCAGGTAACGAATCTAGAAGCTTTACGCTTAGTTGTTGCCGTCTTTGCCGCTATTATTGGTGGTGCGATCGGGCTGAGTTTCCAGACGACATATCGTCGCCTAGAATCACAAGTCAAAGAAATGCCTCTAGAAGTGATTTTAACTCGTGCGATCGGCTTAGTGATTGGGCTATTACTAGCCAACCTGATGCTAGCCCCACTATTTTTGCTCCCGATCCCGGCAGATTTTGGATTTATTAAGCCATTGGTGGCAGTTGTCGGTAGTATCATCCTCTCCGTCACTGGCATGAATTTGGCAGACACCCACGGGCGAGGCTTATTGCGGTTCATTAATCCCAACACCGTTGAATCGATGGTAGTGGAAGGAACATTAAAACCAGCCAATACCAAAGTTCTAGATACTAGCTGTATTATTGATGGTCGTATTGAAGCCTTACTAGAAACAGGGTTTTTAGAAGGGCAAATTCTCGTACCGCAGTTTGTCTTGCAAGAACTCCAACAAGTAGCGGATGCTAGCAAAGACCAAAAGCGGGTGCGGGGAAGGCGAGGGCTAGAAATTCTCAACCGTATTAAGGAAGATTATCCCGATCGCATCCTGATTAATGCAGTTGACTACGAAGATATTCCCACAGTGGATGCCAAGTTAGTGCGCTTTGCCCAAGAAATTAGCGGCACACTGCTAACCAACGACTACAACTTGTCTAAAGTTGCCAGTGTTCAGAAAGTACCTGTTTTGAATGTGAATGATTTAGTCAATGCCGTTCGTCCCAGTTATTTACCAGGCGACAACCTGGATTTAAAAATCCTCAAGGAAGGCAAAGAACCTAGTCAAGGCATTGGCTACCTAGATGACGGCACAATGGTAGTCGTTGAAGAAGGTAGCAGTTACGTGGGTGGTGAACTGCGAGTAGTAGTTACCAGTGCTTTACAAACTACAGCAGGAAGAATGATTTTTGCCAAACCCCAAGCTTCAGCATTGGCGTGAAACAATGGGATGTTTGTTCAATTCGAGTGACACTTGGTAATCGGTGCAGTCAACCTGCACCGATTATTTATTGATTGGACTCACGAGACTCACTGACCTGTAAAGACTGTAACTGCTCAATTGATAACCCTGTGACTCTGCCGATTTGCTCTAATGGCATACCAGTACTAAATAGATTTCTTGCCACTTCGAGTAACGCTTCAGCCTTGCCTTCAGTCTTGCCTTCAGCCTTGCCTTCTTGTAGAATGTCTTGATAAATCGCTGACTCGCGCATAATATCTGACCTCAAAACTCGTTTAATAACCTCTTTATCTAATACTAAACCAGCTAAAATCGCTGTAGAAGCAGCAATATTACTTTGAGTTCTTAATTCTGTAATACCGTTAATTTCCCGTGCCACTTCGTTAAGTATAACTTCTGGATCGATTGTACTGCTTAACACCGCCAAAGGTAAAAGTCCAGGTGTTCTCAAAAATACTTCTGTAGGTTGTTCCCAAAGTCTGATAACTGCAAATTCATGTCGTGTCCCAGCAATGGCAAATGTATTTTGTTGTACCAAATTTGAATTTGTCTGCTTGAGGTAAATTACGACTTGATGCATTGCTTTGTTTGGAAAGCGGCGATATACTCGCAATCGATAGTCAATCATCCGAAAAGGAATTTCCGCATCGACTTGGGTTTGAAATTCCAAATGCAATATGCTTTGCTCCGACTGCAACAGAATTAGAGCATCAGCCCGAATGGGTTCGAGAGATAATTCTTTTGGACTTAGTTCTGTTAAATTAATAGATTCGCCTAATAACCATGTAGCGAAGTCACTGGAGAAGTTCTCAACTAAAAACTTACAGATATTGTCAAACATCTGAATTAGTGTAGTTGGTGCAGATGGGTTCGTATGATGCTAGAAATTTATCTAATACATTGTTTGTATATTGTGTACGACTATATGTCTATAATTCCATCAAACTAAAGTCTACGGCTACACAAACAGAGTTATAGATTACCACGCTAATTACTTTATGGTCATTTATACAAACATAATATAACTAAAAGTGACTTTTATTTTAGAGATGATTTGTTGATTGCGTACATACCAAGTTTCGCAGCGTCGTTTTTTTAGAATTTATATGGCTTAAAGGTGCTAAGAGTGCAAAAGCATTAATCCCAAAATATACGGTTGCAGTATTGATTATTCCTATACCAAAACCTGCAACCGATCTTTATATGGTAGACGACTACGAACAACTACTATATATTTTGTAAATCGGACAGGATGCTTAACATACAATAATAGTGCTATGCCTTTGTAGTTAAAAATTTTAATAAACCACAAAGGCTTAAAAAAATCACAAAGCCGACTTTTGCAACACAACCGTATTTGATGGCTAAATCAATTGTTTCAACAAAACGGCTCGGCAGTCAGTTAATCCACTGGTTGCTTGAAGAAGACCGACGAGAAAAAAAAGGGCCTTATCGCAAGGAAGAAGTACATCGCCAGCATTCTTGGTGGCAGGTGATGTGCTTGACTGGTGTAGATTATTTCTCGACCCTTGGCTATCAACCAGGGATTGCAGCACTGGCAGCTGGCGCTCTTTCTCCTATAGCTACCCTGATTCTGGTTTTGCTGACGCTCTTTGGAGCGTTGCCAATCTATCGGCGCATTGCTGCCGAAAGCCCTCATGGTGAAGGGTCGATCGCAATGTTAGAACGTTTACTTCCCTGGTGGCAAGGCAAATTACTTGTACTGTGCTTACTTGGCTTTGTGGCAACTGACTTTATTATTACCATTACTTTGTCAGCAGCTGATGCCACAGCCCATATCATCGAAAATCCGCTGACACCAATTTGGCTTCACAATCAAACGATCGCAGTTACCCTGATATTAGTTGCATTACTAGGTGCAGTTTTCTTGAGAGGTTTCCGAGAAGCCATTGGAATTGCAGTAGTTTTGGTGGGAGCTTATCTGCTGTTAAACTTCATTGTCGTTAGCGTCGGTGTGTATCAGATATTAACTCACACAGAAGCGATCGCTAACTGGCAAACTGCACTTTTTGCACGCCATTCTAACCCTTTGATACTAATCGGCATCTCTCTCATCATCTTCCCCAAACTAGCGCTGGGATTGTCAGGTTTTGAGACTGGTGTTACCGTTATGCCTCTGGTTAAAGGCAGTAGTAACAGCACTCCGCAGCATCCCAAAGGGCGGATTCGGAACACACGCAAGCTGCTTACCACTGCTGCTCTAATTATGAGCTTCTTTCTGCTTACCACCAGCTTTATAACCACTCTACTGATTCCAACCGCAGAATTTGCATCGGGGGGCAAAGCCAACGGACGGGCACTTGCTTATTTAGCACATCTGTATTTAGGCAATGGCTTTGGCACAATTTACGATTTAAGTACTATTTCTATTTTGTGGTTTGCAGGTGCATCTGCAATGGCAGGGCTGTTAAATATCGTGCCTCGCTATCTACCACGCTATGGTATGGCACCCAATTGGGCACGAGTAACCCGACCTTTGGTGTTAGTCTACACAACAATCGCTTTTGTTGTGACAATTATCTTCAAAGCAAGTGTAGAAGCCCAAGGTGGGGCTTACGCAACTGGTGTGCTGGTGTTGATCACCTCAGCCGCCTTTGCCGTCACCTTATCGGCTCACCGTCACCGACAGAAGCGGGCCAGACTCGTTTTTGGCATCATTACACTGTTATTTTTATATACCACCATTGTTAATATCATCGAAAGACCAGAAGGGATTAGGATTGCTGGTTTTTTCATCGGTGCAATCATTTTTACCTCGCTGGTTTCTCGTGTTTGGCGTTCAACAGAACTGCGAGCAGAGCGAATTGAAGTTGACGAACTTGCTGGTCAATTCCTTGCCCAAGAAAGCCAGGGAGTAATACGACTGATTGCAAATCGGTTGAATACGGGCGATGTCCTAGAGTATTTTATGAAAGAGAAAGAGGTACGTGAAGACAATCATATTCCACCCAACGATCCAATTCTGTTTCTAGAAATTCATGTATCCGATGCTTCGGAATTTGCGGATGTGATTGTAGTAAAAGGGGTGCAAGTTGGTGATTATCGCATCCTCCGGGCTGAAAGTGCAGCAGTACCAAATGCGATCGCAGCTTTACTACTTTACATTCGCGACCAAACAGGTAAGATTCCCCATGCTTACTTCGGCTGGGTTGAGGGAAATCCCATACAATACCTATTGCGTTTTATCTTGTTTGGCGAAGGCGACATTGCTGTAGTTACCCGTGAAGTACTGCGTCGGGCTGAAAAAGATCCCCACATGCGACCTGGTATTCACGTTGGGGGTTGATTCAGGAGTGCTGAGTAATGAGTGCTGAGTAATGAGTAATGAGTAATGAGTTCTCAGTGCTGAGTAAATTAAAATCACTCGGCACTGTTTCGTTAACAGAGTTCTTTTTTCTCCTCCTCCTCTTGTCCTATAAAAAATATGTGGCAAAAAATAAACCAATGATAGAAGTAGCGATTCGCAGCTTTTACCTCAAGATGGAAGAAATTGCCTTAAAATTTATGTAAATATGAGCCATTCACTTTTAGATTAACTTTAAAATTATTTAACTTTTTAGAATGCCAGACGCGGAAAAGTTCCACAACCAGCTGGCTAATCACAAGCTGCTGCATCGGCAAGTTAGTAAAAAGGCAAATTCTTCGCTAGTCGCCAGTGGAGAAGAAGGAATGGTGCTTCAGTTGCCTGATGGCACTATCCAGGCTTGCAATGCTGCTAGCGATCGCATTTTGGGACTAACCGCCCAACAGCTTGTAGGGCAAAATTTGCTCGATCCCAAGTGGCAATTTATTCATGAAGATGGCTCTCCTTTACTCAGTAAAATCCATCCTACGAGTGTTACCCAAAAAACAGGTAAGCCTTGTTTAAATGTAGTGTGTGGCTTTTATAAGCCAAATGGTGAGCTAGTCTGGCTCTTGTTGTCCTCCCAACCTCTGTTTCAAACTGAAGCAAGCAATCCCTACGCGATCGTCACCACTTTTTCGGATATTACGGCATTTAAGCACGGCCAGTTCCAGGATGACTGTAGTTGCGAACAAAATACTCAACAAGTTGATGCAGATGAATTCCAGACATTGTGGGATAGTCAACGTCTGTTTCAACAAATTGCTGGCACTCTTCCGGGAATACTCTACATTTATGACCTAATTGAGCAGCGAAATGCTTACGTTAATTACGAAATTGCTCAAGGTTGGGGCTACACACCATCAGAAATCCAGGCAATGGGAAAGGAGTTATTTACTCAACTTCTACACCCTGAAGATTTGGCTCGACTCCCTAGCTATCTTGAAAAATTTAATTCTACTCATCAGGGCGAAGTTCTCAGCTTTGAATACCGAATTCTACACGCTAATGGAGAGTGGCGCTGGTTTTGTAGCTATGACACTGTGTACAGCAGAAATGTTGATGGATTGCCGCAATATCTTTTGGGGATCGCTTTTGATATTACAGAGCGACGACACATAGAAATTTCCCTACGGCAAAGTAATGAAAGGTTTGAGCTAGCAGCAGAGGCAGTTAATTGCCTAATCTATGACTGGGAAATTGGCAGAAATACTGTGGAAAGAACTCAAGGTCTAACCCAGGTTTTTGGCTACACCCAACAAGAAACTGAACCGACCTTCCAGTGGTGGCAAGAACGCATTCATCCCGATGACCAACAAAGAGTTAATGACCAATTCATGGCTAGTATGGCCAATGGAAACCGTTATAGGATTGAATATCGAGTGCGTCACCAGGATGGCCGCTATTTGTGGGTGGTAGATCAGGGGTTTGCTGTCCGGGATGCAAATGGTCAAGTAGTTAGGGTAGTTGGTGCGAGTACTGATATTACCGAACAGCAAGCTGCCCTATGGGAACGTCAAAAAATTGAAACAAATCTGCGCGAGAGTGAAGAACGGATTCGGTTGGCCACTAATGCTGCTGAAATGGGTATGTGGTTTTGGAATATCACCACCAACGAGGTGATTTGGACAGACAAATGTCGGCAGCTGTTTGGAGTGTCCCTAGAAGCCGAAATCGACTTTGAGATTTTCCTCAACTGCGTACATCCAGAAGACCGCCAATGCATTCATGAAGCGATCGCCCGCTCTCTGGAGGAAAATGTTGAGTGTGACATCGAATACCGCATCCCTTGGTCTGATGGTAGTATTCATTGGATTTTTGCTAAAGGTCGCGTCTTTTATGATGCCGAGGGTAAGCCAGTACGAATGATGGGTACTACCCAGGATATTACCCAACGCAAACAGGTAGAAAATGATTTACGCCAGCGTGAAACTCAATTAAGGCGGTTAGTTGATTCCAACATTATTGGCATTATGTTCGCCACACCTAATTACATTACTGAGGCGAACGAGGCTTTTTTAGAAATGGTGGGTTATACGCGAGAGGAACTATTGACAGGTAAGATACGCAGACAACATATCACCCCACCTGAATATCATGCTCTCGATCGGCAAGGAATAGAACAACTTTTAACGGTTGGGCTATTTACTCCCTTTGAAAAAGAATACATCCGCAAGGATGGTTCCCGCATTCCGATACTAATTGGTGGTGCCTTGGTGGAGAGAGATCCCACATCTTGGATCTGTTTTATTCTTGACCTCACCCCCAGAAAGCAATTAGAAAAAGCACTTAGACAACAAGCAGAGGAACTCAAACAGGCAAACCGGAATAAAGATGAGTTTCTCGCTATTCTCTCTCACGAATTGCGATCGCCCCTCAACCCGATTTTAGGGTGGTCATCGCTACTCAAAAGCCGCAAATTTGATGAAGTGACTACAAATCGTGCTTTAGAAACCATCGAAAGAAATGCTCAATTGCAGATTCAATTAATTGATGAGTTGCTGGATGTTTCCCGAATTATTCGCGGTAAGTTGAACCTGACTTTTGCCACTGTTAACCTAGTAGCTGTAATTGATGCTGCATTAGAAACAGTCCGGTTAATCGCCGAAACTAAATCTATCCAGATTAAAGTACAGGTTGACCCCAATGTTGGTAAAGTGTTAGGCGATTATAATCGCTTACAGCAAGTTGTAGGGAATTTACTCTCGAACGCAGTCAAGTTTACTCCCTCTCGTGGTTCAGTCGAAGTCAGTTTATCATTGAGTCGTGAATTAACTTTCCACTCTGCACTAATTCAAGTTAAAGATACAGGTCAAGGTATTTCCCCTGAGTTTCTACCCCACGTATTTGAATATTTTCGTCAAGCCGATAGCAGCACAACCAGGACATTCGGCGGATTGGGACTGGGATTGGCAATAGTTCGTCACTTAGTAGAGTTGCATGGTGGTACTGTAAAAGCAGCCAGTCCAGGAATTGGACAGGGAGCAGTTTTTACTGTCAGACTGCCCGTAATGAAGGAGAGTGACGGTGCAGAGAAAGCAGGAGGAGCAGGGGAGAAATTTAACTCGTCAGTTCTGCGTGGACTACGGGTATTAATTGTCGATGATGATGTTGACACACGGGAGTTTCTGCACTTCTTGCTACAACAGAATGGGGCGTTGATAACTGCCGCAGCATCGGTAAAAGAGGCGCTAAAGATTATAGCACAGGCTGTACCTAATTTATTAATCAGTGATTTAGGAATGCCAGAAATGGATGGCTACAGCTTGATTAAGATGCTTAGAGCCATGCCCAAAGAGGAGGGCGGAGAAATTCCGGCGATCGCTCTTACCGCCTATGCTGGAGAAAGCGATCGCGATCGAGTCTTAGCGGCTGGTTTTCAGAAACACATTGCCAAACCAGTACAACCAACTGAATTACTCACCTCAATTGCAGATTTGCTAGGGCAAAATCATGGCTAAAACTTGCGATCGAATGTTATGTAACGTGAGTTCGATGAACCTCTCCCTCCCAGCCTCCCTCTCCGAAACGGAAAGGGAGGAGCAACGAAAATTAAGCTTTTTACTCCCCTTTCCGTGTCGGAGAGGGGTTGGGGGAGAGGTCAAATAAGACTTGTCGAACTCACGTTAACAAAGGTGTATAATTTTGCCTTGGCCAAAGTTAACACCACAACTCCATGTCTCTCAAATCACCCTCTCCACTGCTTGATTTTTAAATACCTACCCTTGAAAGACCCCACCTTCCCCTTTACCCCGACAAATGCCAAGAAGTCTATACTTTACTGGATATGAAATTATTCGCGGGTTGGTAATTTTATTAGAGGTATCGTAGCAATATTATCCAAATTGATTGATTGTAATAAGCTTTGCCAATCTTCTTCAATAGATGTATCTTTATAATTAGAAATGTGTATTTCTGCTAGCAGATTTAAAGCGTCAAACCAAATCCCTTTTTCAGCATAGATTATAATTTTTTGTCGAGGCTCATTTGCGGCTTCTATTTGTTGGATAACACGAGAATCTAAATTAATTCTTTTAATGTCCCCTTCTACATATACAGGAATGCTTGCTGTCTCTTGGCTACAACGTACTTTTAAATACCAGCGATATGTCTTATCTACTTCTAATGAAGCAGTACTAGGGAGAGAAATACCAATGATACTTGGCTTTGAAGGTAGGGCGATCGCATTTCTATAAACATCATTTTCGGCGCTATCCTGTAAGCTAAATTCAGCGCTTGAGTTAGACAAATCCTTAGTGTAGGGGATGTAAAACCAAAACGTAGGTCGTTCTAAAGTGGTTAGTCCCTCTACAGCCCCGACAATTGAATTGTTTGTCTGTTCGCCAACCTTTTGTTCCTCTTGAAATGGTACTAAAGCAGTGAGCGGGATTGAAACCGCAGGGCAATTATCTCGACTACCCATTCCTGCTCTACGCCCAGATACAGGACTTAATGGAGCAGGTGCTTTTGGCAAAATAAAAACTGGCCGAGAAGTAGGTTGTTGAGGTGAAGCAGGTGTTTTAACTGGTTGTGCAGGTTGTTTATTAGTAACTGGTTGTTTAGTTTGATCTATTACTTGTGCTGAATATTGGGTAGTGCTGCTCAAAATCAGAGCAGTTGTTAAGATCCATTTCATTGACTTAACAGGTACGATTTTTGCTTGTTGCTATCGTCATCATAAAGGTTGTAGGTATATTTAGCTATCTTTTATAACTGATTCCAATTGTTGAGACAAAGAATGTGTGTCTCTAAATGTTGAGGTAGGCAAGTACACTGTAAATTGAGTACCTCTGCCTACTTGACTGTAAACATTTACAAAACCATCGTGATTCTTAATAATACCCAACGCCGTAGAAAGTCCTAAACCTGTACCTTTGCCTACCTCTTTGGTGGTGAAAAATGGTTCAAAAATCCGTTGCTGAACTTCTGACGACATCCCCATACCAGTATCCGTCACCACGATCGCAATATAAGAACCAACTTTCGCATCTATATTTATCTGGGCAGAATGTTCGCCAATCACTAGATTTTCCGCCGCAATTCTTAAAATGCCACCATTGGGCATAGCGTCGCGGGCGTTGATTACCAAGTTTATCAATACCTGATGTAGTTGAGTTATGTCTCCACGAACGTACCAGAGATTTTTAGGGATATCTATCTGGCAACTAATGGATTTGGGGAATGTTTGAGCGATAATTTGCTCAATCTCTGCCATCAAAGGCTGAATTTCCACAATTGTCCGTTTATCTTCAATACCGCGTGCAAAAGATAACACTTGTTTAAGCAAATTAGCGCCGCGTTTGACATTATTTTCTAAAGTTTGCAGTATTTGCTGACTCTGCGAATCGGGCAATTTCTTCTGCAACAGTTGAACTGACATTAAAATTGGCGATAGTATATTGTTGAGGTCGTGAGCGATACCGCCAGCTAGAGTGCCAATACTCTCCAAACGTTGCGATCGCAAAAGTTGAGCTTCTAGTTGTTTCTGTTGCGTAATCTCAGTGTTCACACTCAAAATAGATTTGGGTTGTCCATTATCATCTCGAATCGATGTCCACCGACTTTCAACAATAATTACTTTGCCTTCCCTTGTCAGTTGATGCAACTCACCCCGCCACTCACCTGTATTCATCACCCTCAAGTAAGCATCTTTTAGCTGTGGTGAAATTTCTTTATATAAAAGTTGTAAAACATTCTTACCCACAACTTCCTCAGCTTTCCAGCCGTATAGACGTTCAGCACCTTTATTCCAAAATAAGATTTGGTGGTGGATATTTCGCACTAAAATCGCATCAGTTGATACATCCAACAGCGCTGCTTGTTCGCGAATTTTCTGTTCTGCCTGTTTTTGCTGGGTTATATCTCGCGTCAGTGCCAAATGGATAAACGTGCCATCAGATTCGTTACGTAGTGGTACGGCATGAGTTTCTATGTAGCGGCGAGTGCCTTTAAATCCCACGATTTCAAACTCCAAAGTCCCCTTGTTACCTTGGCAGACACTTTTATGCAAGTCGGCAAAGGCTGCTTTATACTCTGGTGCAACTACAGCATCAACTGGTTTACCAATCAAGATATCAGCACTTTCCACTTCCATCATTGCCAGCCCTTCTGCATTAATTTCTAAAAGGGTGCCATCTTTGGCAATTAGCTGGATGCATTCTGGTTCTGCATCTATCATGGCTCGTAAACGATTTTCGCTTTGACGTAAAGCCAGTTCTGTTTGCTGAAGTTGCCTGATATAACGCCACAACAAATCGTACAGCAACGCCACCAGCACCAAATCCACAATCGCAGCGATAAAAAATATCACTATCGCCTTTTGGGAATTCGCTTGTGACTGCTGCATTTCCTGCTGTAATAAATTTTTCTCGGCTTTCAAAGAGTCGTTAATCAACTGGTGAATCTCTTTGCCAATTTGTTTGTCATTATCAGATAATATTTGCTGCCGAACTGCTTCTAATCCCTGGTTTTTTCTGAGGTAAATTTCTTGTTGGAGAATATTGAGTCTCTTGGTAATTTTCAGCTCTAGTAAAGCAATCCACTGCTGCTTTTGACGGTTATTAACAGTTAAAATTTTAAGAATCTGAATATTGCTATTGGTTTGTTGATAAGCTGTAAGATAAGTTTGTAAATCATCTGCATCTGCTGTAATTAAATAACTACGTTGTGCAGTTTCAGTATCTTTGAGTGTAGATTGGATACTTTCAATTTGGGTAATAACTTTATAGGAGTATGTTAGCCATTGCTGGTTGTGAATCAGCTTCACAGTGTTGCTATACGAAACTACAGCATTAGTAAATACAACTGCCAATGCTAGGACAAATATTGCTTTCAGCTTTTGGACTCGATACCATTTTTTGCTCATGCGATCGCCCCTTCTGCCGCAGATGCCCTCCATCAGTTAAGATTAGAGATTAAAAACAAATACTGAAAATATTTTAAGGATTTTAATAACACGGGTAGCAAAATACAATCTGTTGTAGTTGTAAATATCTGGATTTTTAAGGATGATGATTTATACATGATACTCATAAATAAATCCGCTAAATTTTAATATAAATTTATTTTGAGCTGTAGTATCGCTAATACAGTTCAGATCGGGTAATTTGCCTATCCATAATATTTGCAGAGACGTTGCAGTGCAATACGGTTCGGTTAAAAGGGAAAGGTTTTGAATACATCCTTTATCCTTTACCCTGACTTTTGCAAGAAGTCTATTATGTTTATTTACGCGATGCTGTGCTATTGGGAGACTCTAATACTTCTTGTGGTTGTCCTTGTTTACAAATTTCGACGCGACGTGTTTTTCAATCGATTAGCCAACCAAGTCGCACTTTTGCATCCATATTAAAGTTGATGGTAATCGCTGTCATAACAGGGTGACATCATAGATCCACAATGGAATTTACTGTTGAGGCGCACGTCTGTACGTTCTTACTACAATTATCTTGACACAACCTAAGCAATATGTTAATAATAGTAGTTTGTGGAAACTTTACTTCTTAATATAAGCTCTTGGCTAACGTCATTGTCATAGGTGCCCAATGGGGCGATGAAGGAAAAGGTAAAATAACTGACTTACTCAGCCGTTCCGCAGATGTTGTGGTGCGTTACCAAGGGGGTGTCAATGCTGGACACACGATTGTAGTTAAAGGTCAGACCTTTAAACTGCACCTGATACCCTCTGGGATTTTGTATCCAAATACCGATTGCATTATCGGCTGTGGAACAGTCATCGATCCACAGATTTTGATCGCAGAACTCGACCAACTAAAAGAATTAAATATTTCCACTGACCACCTGCTGATATCTGAGACAGCCCACGTAACGATGCCTTATCATCGATTGATTGACCAGGCATCTGAAGAACGACGGGGAAGCTATAAGATCGGCACAACAGGTCGGGGCATTGGGCCGACTTATGCTGACAAATCTGAACGTACAGGCATTCGGGTTTTAGACTTGATGAACCCTGATGGGCTGCGCGAGCAGCTGGAGTGGACGATTAATTATAAAAACGTCATTTTAGAAAAGCTTTACAACTTGCCGCCTCTAGATCCACAAGAGGTGATTGAACAGTATTTGGGTTATGCAGAACGCTTGCGGCCTTACGTTATTGATACATCGTTAAAAATATACGATGCAATTCAGCGACGGCGCAATATTTTGTTTGAAGGCGCACAAGGTACGCTCCTAGACTTAGATCATGGAACTTATCCTTATGTCACCTCCTCTAACCCGGTAGCGGGTGGGGCTTGCGTTGGTGCAGGGGTAGGGCCGACAATGATTGACCGGGTAATTGGGGTGTCAAAAGCCTATACAACCCGTGTCGGAGAGGGGCCATTTCCCACCGAATTGGATGGCGAGTTAGGAGAATTATTGTGCGATCGCGGTGCCGAATTTGGCACAACTACCGGACGCAAACGGCGCTGTGGCTGGTTTGATGCTGTCATCGGTCGCTATGCCGTGCGGATTAACGGCATGGATTGTATGGCGCTCACCAAACTAGATGTTCTCGATGAATTAGAAGAAATCCAAGTTTGTGTCGCTTATGACATAGATGGCCAACGCAGCGAACACTTCCCCACCAGTTCTCGTCAATTTGCTAGATGTCGCCCCATCTACAAAACCTTACCGGGGTGGAAAGTGTCAACAACTCACTGCCGCACCCTAGAAGACTTGCCACAAGCAGCATTGGATTATCTCAAATTCTTAGCCGAATTGATGGAAGTCCCGATCGCGATCGTCTCATTAGGAGCCAGCCGCGATCAAACCATAATCGTAGAAGACCCCATCCACGGGCCCAAACGCGCTTTATTGCACCCCGACGGTACACCTGCTACCCTACTTAGTGCTTAGTTAAGAGTGAGGAGTTAAGAGTGAGTAATTCAATCAAAATTCCTAACTCCTAACTCCTAACTCCTAACTATAATTAACAACTAACTCTAATTAACAACTTCTATGGCTATTACAGTCGAATCTCAAAAACGTCCAGAAGGCAGCAAGCCAAGAGCTTTGCGCCGTGCTGGACTGATACCTGCCAATTTGTATGGTCATAAGGGTACAGAATCCATTTCTTTGACCATTGAAGCTAAAACTGTTGAGCGTTTGCTCAAAAGAGCTTCCGTTAACAACACCTTGATTGAGTTGAATGTTGCTGATGCACCTTGGCGCGGTAAAACCTTGCTGCGGGAACTTCAAATCCATCCAGCCAAAGGTACGCCTTACCACCTAAGCTTTTTCGCGGTTGCTGGCCACGGTGACACCACTGTAGAAGTACGTCTGCGTTTTGTGGGAACTGCTGTTGGTGTTAAACAAGAGGGTGGTGTGTTAGACACAGTAATTTCTGAATTACAAGTGAGTTGTGCGCCAGAAAACATCCCAGATGTCATCGAAATCGATGTCTCTAACCTGCAAATTGGCGACAGCTTGAGTATTAGTGATATAGCCTTTCCTGAAGGTGTAACACCTCTAGCTGAATCAGAACGACTTGTTGTCAGCGTTTTGCCACCACAAATTAGCGCTGAAGATGCTGGTACAGAAACTGAAGCAGCTTCTTAAGCTAGGTAAACTGTGTAATAATTTTTGATGACACCAGGGGGGAACTCCTGGTTTTTTTGTATTTGAACCGCAGAGGCGCAGAGAGCGCAGAGGACAGAGATGACAGAAGCGACTCTTCCAGCTTTAATTCAGCACATGTTGCAGCCGGGATTTTATCCCCATAAGGTAACAGAACCCATTCAACTAATTCAAACTCACATTTCTTATGTGCTGTTGACTGGAGATTACGCTTATAAGCTGAAAAAACCTGTGAATTTTGGCTTTTTGGACTTTTCCACCTTAGATAAGCGGCAGCATTTTTGTCAGGAAGAGTTACGGTTAAATCAGCGGGGTGCTGGTGAACTGTATTTAGAAGTTTTGCCCATAACTCTGGTAGGGGAGCAATACCAGTTAGGGGGAACGAGCGAGGCTGTTGAATATGTGCTGAAAATGCGCCAGTTTCCTCAAGAGTCGCTATTAAGCACACTTTTTGAAAAAGGTAAGTTAAATGAGACACACCTAGATGAGTTGGGAAGGGTAGTGGCTCAATATCATGCCGAAGCACAGACGAATGATTACATTCGCACTTTTGGTGAAGTGCCAAATGTCCGGGCTGCCTTTGATGAGAATTATCAGCAAACTGAGAAGTATATTAGTGGCCCCCAGACTCAGGCGCAATATACAGAAACACAGCAATATACAGATAAATTTTTTGCTGAACGTCCAGAATTATTTGCTAGCAGAATTCACAACGATTATATTCGTGAATGTCACGGAGACTTACACCTGAGAAATATTGCCCTGTGGCACGATAAAATCTTGTTGTTCGATTGCATTGAATTTAATGAGCCATTTCGCTTTGTCGATGTGATGTACGATGTGGCATTCACGGTGATGGATTTGGAAGCTCGCCAACGCAAAGATTTAGGTAATGCGTTTTTAAATGCCTATATAGAGCAAACTGGAGACTGGGAAGGCTTACAGGTGTTGCCCTTGTATTTAAGTCGTCAGGCTTATGTCCGGGCGAAGGTAACTTCATTTTTGCTAGACGATCCGAGTGTACCTGCGACGGTGAAGGAAGAAGCGACAAAAACTGCCGCTGATTATTACAAACAGGCTTGGGAGTACACTAAACCAAATCTGGGACAACTAATATTGATGTCGGGATTGTCGGGTTCTGGTAAAAGTACCACAGCAAGGTCTTTAGCTCGTCAACAGGGAGCGATTCACCTGCGTTCGGATGCAGTGCGGAAGCATTTAGGGGGAATTCCGTTGTGGGAACGGGGTGGCGATGATTTGTATACACCAGAGATGACCGAGAAAACTTACACACGGCTGTTGGAATTGGGAATTATCCTGGCTAAACAAGGTTTTTCGGTGATTTTGGATGCCAAGTATGATAAACAACAATTACGGCAAGAAGCGATCGCACAAGCTACAAAACATCAACTTCCCCTTCAGATTATCCAATGCACAGCACCGTTGGAAGTTCTAAAGGAGCGTTTAAACAATCGCACTGGTGATATTGCTGATGCCACCGCCGATTTATTAGCTTCACAAATCAAACAAGCTGAACCTTTCACTGAAGAGGAACAACCTTATGTAAAGATTTGGGATACAACTCAATCACAACAGGCACAATTAAAATAATTCGTAATTCGTAATTCGTAATTCGTAATTTTCTATTCAATTACGAATTACGAGTTAGTAATTAGTTAAATAAGTTTTTTATTTTATGGCAGACAAAAAGAACGACTTTTTCAGTATTTCTCCCAGCTTCTTTTCTCAATTATTATTTGGGGCATTTTTAACATTTATATTAATAATGACCGGCTCCGCACCAGCCCTGAGCATCTTTTTAGGAATCATGGGCGGTTTCATTTTAAGCTGGATCGCAAATTTAACTGATAATAGCCCCCAGACTCCAGCTGTCGCCTCATCTGATGGTGTCGATACAGGATTGAAATACTGGTTATTTTTCATGCTGGGTTTTGTATATTTGGGCTATCCAGCACCCATGAGTATCTTGCTAGGTGGATTAGGCGCTTTAGCTGGAGGCTGGATTACTGCTTGGTGGGGAAGTAAGGAAGAAACTAGAACTCAGTTACAAGTTGAAGAATCAGAAGAGACAGAAGTTGAACCAACGAACGAAAGGATCAACAAACGGCAAATCAGAAGAGCCGGTCGCCGTTACCGTCGCGCTCCTGGAAGTAGTTTCAATTTCAAGTTTTGGGAAAGGTAGTAATTTGGGAATAGGGCACGAAAGGCAGAGGGGCAGAGGGGAAAGACTTACTGCTGCTACTTCTCCTCTGCTCCCCTGCCCCCCTGCTCCTTGCTTCCCTGCCCCACGCCCTAAAATATGTTTTTATATCTATCCAAATTACTGCCGCTATTTTTTTATCCACTAGGATTAGCCTGTGTAAGCTTGGTAGTAGCATTAGTGACTTTGTGGAGACGACCGCGGACTGCTGCGATCGCAATTGCTTTTTCCCTAACTTTATTGCTATTTTGTAGCAATGCTTGGATCGCTAAATCATTAGTGCGATCGCTAGAATGGCAAAATCTTCCACTCGCCCAAATACCTAATGCAGAAGCGATTGTAGTTTTGGGTGGCGCAACAAAATCAGCTTTTCCCCCAAGACCTACCGTTGATTTAAGTGAAGCAGGCGATCGCGTCATCTACGCCGCACAACTATATCGCCAGAAAAAAGCGCCTATAATCATTCTGAGCGGCGGGCGCATTGATTGGCGTGGAAGTGGTTCACCAGAATCAGCAGATATGGCCACAATACTTACATCTATTGGTATTCCATCTGAGGCGATTATCCAAGAACCTGACTCTCTCAATACTTATCAAAATGCTGTAAATGTCCGCAAAATCTTGTTATCTCGTGGGATAAATCAAGTATTATTAGTTACTTCGGCAATGCATATGCCGCGATCGCTTCAGATTTTCCAGCGTCAAGGAATCAATGCTATTCCTGCACCTACAGACTTTCTAGTGAGTGAGGGTGAGTTGCAAGAACTCAGTAGTACTCCCAAAGCCGCTATACTAAATTTATTACCTGATACTGATAACTTACACCAATTTACCACCGCTTTAAAAGAGTATATTGGTTCTTTAGTTTATCGCTTACGCGGTTGGCTTTAATTAAGTTATGAGTTATGAGTTATGAGTTATGAGTTATGAGTTAAGCTGTTCCACATTTAAATTGCATAATTACGGCGGGCAAGATGCCCACCCCACATGAGTTATATAAATTTTAGATATGCAAACTAGATGTGGTTTAGCTTATGAGTTATGAAGTGCGGTAATTGCCTGAATTGGAAACTCTTAATGACCAATGACCAATGACCAATGACCAATGACCAATGACAAATGACAAACTAAATCAACTTTATGTCAAAAAATTTACCTTATATTATTCCAGTTGCTCAACCCGAAGTTGAGGAAGCTTTTGCCGCTTACCAAACAACCCATCAGTTTTACCACGAAGTTCGGTCACGGTCGGAGTTTCAGCGTTATTGTGATTGGTATTATACAACAGCAGAGGAAAACCGCCAAGAGCTTAAAAGAATGCGCGGCGAACTGAATATTTTTCAGTGGTTTCGCCGCCGATAAGTGCTTTAGATGACTTCTAACTCATTTTCACGCAAGTGGGCTTTAAACTTTTTACCAAACTGGACTACAATCGGCAGATTAGCGCTTACTGGTCTGTCTCGCCATTGGGTGGCAATAGCTACTACATCGCCTTCTGTACCTTTGATATCAAAAGGCTGATTCCGATGTTCAGGATGATGATACACCACTACCGAATCTTTAACGCGGACGCGATCGCCAACTTTCATAACAACATTTACACCTAGCATTTTCTTTTCCACAAGTATCTGCTACAAAATATATGATTAAATCGCTTAGAATTTGATTTAATCAGCTATTTCTTGACGCTTCATCGGGGTGCAACGGCTTAACCCTCTGCGTCCAGGCACGTCTTAGCAATCCGCGCGTACTTTTTTCAGTTTTTTGCCACGTTAATAAGTATCGCCCATAGCCTTTCTCTTTAACCCAAAAGCAGGGAAATGAAAGAAAATCAGGCGATATCGGATGTGCTTAGTACTTTGACAAGATATCCAACCCTTTTATCTTGACTCTAGGATGTTCCCCAGGTCAACTCTCTCACGAATTTTAGTGTATGGCAGATGCTTGGTTATTGCGATCGCTTGTTTGTTTTGTATGCAATAGAATTTGACCTCTCTCCAAACCTCTCTCCTAAGAGGCTATCCATTACCCGCATCTTTCTTAACATTGTTGTAAGGCAGACTGTGAGGG